>CACZYK010000057.1 GCA_902785295.1 uncultured Clostridium sp. | reverse complement strand
CCTTAATAGAACTAAAAAGTCAAAAAGCAAGAAAAATTATTGATGGAGAACCAACAATATTAGTATGTAACAAACAAATTAATTACTCTGCATTAAAAAGACAACAAATTAATATTGATGAACTTATGGAAGAATTAAGACTCCTTGGATACTTTGACTTATCAAATATTCAATATGCAATACTTGAAAATAACGGACGACTATCAATTTTACCAAGCAATCAATCTTCTTCATCTTCTAGTAGTTCAAGTGGCAATCAGCAAAGCTCTTCTTCAAAAAAAGAACCTTTACTTCCAAAAATATTAGTTAGTGATGGAAAAATTAATACAAATACATTAACTTCTATTAACAAAGATGAAAAATGGATTTCTAATGTACTAAAAAATCATAATATTAATTCTATAAAAGATGTGGTAATTGCTATGTATGATACAACTGGGAATTTTAAATATCAATTATATAATAATGAAAATAAGGAGGAATAAAATTTGAAAAATACTATTATAGCGATAATAATGTTTTTATCTCTTTTAGGCTTTGTTACATGTTACATATGCCAACTCCTCTTTAAATAAACTATGTAATATAATAAAAAAAGATACTAAAGAAATTTATTTATTAATAGAAGATAACAAATGGGATGAGGCATATTCTTCATCTAATGATTTAATTAAAAGCATTAATAACAAAAGTTTTGTACTTTCCATGTACTTAAATCATCATGATTTTGATGAAATTTTAGATGAGTCTATAGAATTGTCACTATATGTACATGGTAAAGAAAAAACTGATTCTTTAATTGCTCTTTCAACCCTAAAAAACTCTGCACATAATATTCAAAAGCTCCATAAACCTACTTTTGAAAATATTTTTTAAACACAACAATTATGTTTGCCTTTTTAGTTATATATTTATCTAATTTATATTATTTATTAATATTTTTACTTGTATTTTAATAAATTACTATTTATTGTTTTGATTTATTATTATATTGAAAATAAGTATAAATTTCTATATAATTAAGTGATGCTAAACATTTTTATCTTTATGCATATGTATTGCATAAATTCTAATTTTAAATGAATAATCGCATATTTATAAAGAAATTTTAGGATAATTATTGCATATTTATTCAAATAGAGTTATAATTATATCTATGTTAGGAAATAATGAAAATTATACAAATTTTAAATAAATTAAGGGGGCAAACCATTATGAAAAAATTTAACAAAGTTGTTTTAGCTTACTCTGGAGGATTAGATACATCTGTTATAATTCCATGGCTTAAAGAAAACTATGGATGCGAAGTTATTGCAGTTGTAGGTAATGTTGGTCAAAAAGATTCAGAGCTTGAAGGGCTAGAAGAAAAAGCATTAAAAACAGGAGCTTCTAAAATATACATAGAAGATTTAACTGAAGAATTCGTAAATGATTATATTTTCCCAACTATAAAAGCAAATGCAGTTTATGAAGGAAAATATCTTTTAGGAACATCTTTTGCTAGACCTATAATCGGAAAAAGAATGGTAGAAATAGCTAAAAAAGAAGGAGCAGATGCAATTTGTCATGGATGTACTGGTAAAGGAAATGACCAAGTTAGATTTGAACTTGCTATAAAAGCTTTTGCTCCAGAAATGGAAGTAATTGCTCCTTGGAGAATTTGGGATATAAAATCTAGAGAAGAAGAAATCGCATATGCTTTAGAAAAGAAAGTTCCAATAAAAATAAGCTATGATACAAACTATAGTAAGGATATGAACTTATGGCACTTAAGCCACGAAGGATTAGACCTAGAAGACCCAGCAAATGAACCAAACTATGCTAAGATTCTTGAACTTTCAAAAACTTTAGAAGATGCTCCAGATAAGGCTACTTATATAACTCTTACTTTTGAAAAAGGTATTCCAGTAGCTTTAAATGGTGAAAGAATGGATGGAGTTAAATTAATAGAAGAATTAAATAAAGTTGGTGGAGAAAACGCTATTGGTATCACTGACATGGTAGAAAACAGACTTGTTGGTATGAAATCAAGAGGTGTATATGAAACTCCAGGTGGAACTATTCTTTATAAAGCTCATAAAGATTTAGAAGAATTATGTTTAGATAAAGAAACTGCTCACTTCAAAGAAAGCGTTGCATTAAAGTTTGCTGATTTAGTATATAATGGTCAATGGTACAGTCCATTAAGAGAAGCACTTTCTGAATTTGTTGATAAAACTCAAGAAACTGTTACTGGTGAAATCAAACTTAAGTTATACAAAGGAAATATAGTAAATGCTGGTATGACTTCTCCATATTCTTTATATAGCGAAGAATATGCAACATTTGGTGAAGATGCTGTTTATGACCAAAAAGATTCTGCTGGATTTATAAACCTATTTGGTCTTCCAACAACAGTTCAAGCTAAGATGAAGGCAAAGACTCAAAGCGAGGGAAAATAATATGAAGCTTTGGGGCGGACGATTTAAAAAAGGTACTAACGATTTAGTTAATGATTTTAACTCTTCTATAAGAGTTGATTCAAGAATGTACAAGGAAGATGTTGAAGGCAGCTTAGCACATGTAAAAATGCTTGGAAAACAAAAAATCATCCCTTCAAAAGCAAGTAAAAAAATAGAAGATGGCTTAAACGAAATGTTAAAGCGTATGGATAATGGGGTCATAGGTATTGACCCCTCTTCTGAAGATATTCATAGTTTCATAGAAGGAACTCTTACTTATTATATAGGTGACGAAGGGAAAATGCTTCATACTGGAAGAAGCAGAAATGACCAAGTAACTTTAGATTTAAGATTATATTTAAAAAAAGAAATTAAACTAATTATTTCAGACATAATTGACCTTGAAAAAGTTTTATCTAAAAAAGCTAAAGAAAATATAGATACAATAATGCCTGGATATACTCATATGCAAAAAGCTCAACCAATTACTCTTGCTCATCATCTTTTAGCTTATGCAGAGATGTTTAAAAGAGATATTGGAAGATTACAAGATACATATAAAAGAACTGATATGATGCCTCTTGGTTCTGGTGCTTTAGCAACTTCTACCTACCCTATTGATAGAGAATTTGTTGCTAATGAATTAGGATTCTCACAAATCACATTAAATAGTTTAGATTCAGTATCTGATAGAGATTATGTCATAGAAACTTTATCTTCTTTATCACTAATTATGATGCACTTATCAAGATTTGCAGAAGAAATTATTTTATGGTGTACTGATGAATTTAAATTTATACAATTAGATGATGAATATAGCACAGGAAGTTCAATAATGCCTCAAAAGAAAAATCCTGATGTTGCAGAACTTGTTCGTGGAAAAACTGGTCGTGTTTATGGAGATTTAATAACTCTTTTAACTGTTATGAAAGGTATTCCTCTAGCCTACAATAAGGATATGCAAGAAGATAAAGAAGCTTTATTTGATGCTTTAGATACTGTTACATTATCTTTAAAAACATTCTCTGGCATGATTGATACAATGAAGGTTAATAAAGATAATATGAAAAAAGGAGCTTCAGGTGGCTTTACAAATGCTACAGATGTGGCTGATTATTTAGCTAAACATAATGTTCCTTTTAGAACAGCCCACTCAATAGTAGGTGAAATGGTACTTTATTGCATAAAAGAAAATAAAGCTATAGAAGAACTTTCTTTAGAAGAATTTAAAAACTTCTCTCCAGTTTTTGAAGAGGATATATATAACGCAATAGACTTATTAACATGTGTTGAAGAAAGAAAAGTTATTGGAGGACCTTCCTCTGAATCTATAAAAATTCAAATAAATGCTTTAGATAAGTTTATTGAAGAAAATAATTAATTTTTTATAAAGTTGCCATGTAATAAAATTTTATTACATGGCAATATAATTTAATATATTAAAGGGGGTATTTTTAATGGATTTTAAAGTTATAGATGGTGGCGTTACTGCTGCAAAAGGCTTTTTAGCTTCTGGTATACATTGTGGAGTTAAGGAAGGCTCTACAAAAAAAGATTTAGCTCTAATTTATTCTGAAGTTCTAGCAAATGGTGCTGGAATGTATACATTAAATAAAGTTAAGGGAGCACCTATACAAATATCTAAAAATCACTTACATAATGGAAAAGCTCAAGCAATAATAGTTAATAGTGGTAATGCTAATACTTGCAATGGAGAAAATGGTTTAAAAGATGCTGAAACAATGACAGAAGTTCAAGCAAAAGCTCTTAATATAGATGCTCAAGATGTTGTAGTTGCTTCTACTGGAGTTATAGGAGTTCCTTTAAATATAAATGCCATAGTAAATGGAATCCCATGCCTTACAAAATCTCTTTCAAAAGATGGCTCAAAAGCAGCTGCTGAATCTATTATGACAACAGATACTTTTATGAAAGAATATGCAATTCAATTTGAAATTGGTGGAAAAACAATTTCTTTAGGGGCTATTGCTAAAGGTTCTGGAATGATTGAACCTAACATGGGTACTATGCTTTCTTTCATAACTACAGACCTTGCTATTTCTTCTGACCTTCTTAAAGAAGCTTTAAAGGAAGCTGTAAAGGTAAGCTATAACAGAGTTACTGTTGATGGAGATACAAGTACAAATGATACTGTCTTCTTATTAGCTAATGGTTTAGCAGAAAATAAAGAAATTACTGAAAAAAATGAAGACTACAATACTTTTGTTGAAGCTTTAAAAGAAGTTTGTATAACAATTTCAAAAATGCTTGCTAAAGATGGAGAAGGTGCTACAAAGCTTATAGAATGTACTGTTAACGGAGCTTATAATGAAGAAGATGCTGATGTTTTAGCTAAAAGTGTTATAAAATCAAGCCTTGTAAAAACTGCAATTTTTGGTTCTGATGCTAACTGGGGAAGAATTCTTTGTGCTTTAGGATATTCAGGTGCAGACTTTGACCCTGACAAAGTTGATGTTTATTTTGAAAGTGAAGCTGGTTCTATTCAAGTATGTAAAGCTGGTGCTTCATTACCATTTAGTGAAGAATTAGCAAAAGAAATATTACTTAAAGATGAAGTTAAAATAAAAGTTGATTTATTCTTAGGAGATGCTTCTGTAACTGTATGGGGTTGTGACCTTACTTATGATTATGTAAAAATTAATGGAGATTATAGAAGTTAATACTTATTTTTTTGGGGGCGAAAATTTAAATGAATATTAATGACCGTGCTAAAGTTTTAGTAGAATCTTTACCTTTTATACAAAAATTCAATAATAAAATTATTGTTGTTAAATATGGTGGAAACGCCATGATTAGTGAAGAACTACAAGAAAGCGTTATAAATGATATAGTTTTAATGAAATGTGTTGGTTTTAAACCTGTTATAGTTCATGGTGGAGGACCTTATATCTCCTCTTTCCTAGATAAAATTGGAGCTAAAAGTGAATTTATAAATGGACTTCGTTATACAGATGGAACAGCTATTGAAGTTGTTCAAATGGTTTTAGGAGGAAAAGTTAACAAGGATTTAGTTGCTTTAATTGAAAAAGCTGGTGGAAAAGCAATTGGTCTTTGTGGTATGGATGGTTCTCTTTTAAAAGCTAAGAAACTTAAAGGTGATGTGGATTTAGGATATGTTGGAGATGTTACTTCTGTAAATACTGATATTATAAAAATGGCATTAGACTCTGACTATATCCCTGTTATAGGAAGTGTTGCTTTAGGTGAGGATGATAATTGTCTTTATAATATAAATGCAGATACTTGTGCTGCAAAAATAGCCTCTGCCCTAAAAGCTGAAAAGTTAATGCTTTTAACTGATATTGCAGGAGTTATGAAGGACCCTAAAGACCCAGATACATTAATATCTACCCTTAGATTACACCAAGTACCAAAGCTAATTGCAGAAGGAGTAATAAAAGGTGGTATGATTCCTAAAATTGACTGTTGTGTTGAATCTGTACGTATGGGTGTTGAAAGAGCACATATAATAGATGGAAGAGTCCCTCATTCAATTATATTAGAATTACTTTCTCCAGAAGGCTTAAAAGGTCTTGGAACAATGATTTATTAGGAGGTTATTATGGAAAATTCATTAATGAACAATTATGCTCCACTATCACCAGTTATTGAAAAAGGTGAAGGAGTAAAACTTTATGATACAAATGGTAAAGAATATATAGATTTTACAAGTGGTATAGGAGTAAACTGTCTTGGATATAATAATCCTAAGTGGGTTTCTGCTATTTCTAACCAAGCTGCAAAATTACAACACTGCTCTAATATTTTCTTAAATCCTGTTACTGTTGAGCTTAGCAACAAATTAACAAAAGCTGCTAACATGAGTAAAGTTTTCTTTGCTAATTCTGGTGCAGAAGCTAATGAATGTGCAATTAAACTTGCTAGAAAATATAGCTTTGATAAATATGGCGAAGGAAGAGCTACTATATTAACTTTAAAACAATCTTTCCATGGAAGAACAATTACTACTTTAATGGCTACAGGACAAGATAAATTCCACAAATATTTCATGCCTTTCACAGAAGGCTTTGATTATACACCTGCTAACGATATAGAAGAATTTAAAAAGCACTTAACTGATGATGTATGTGCTGTTATGATGGAAACTGTTCAAGGTGAAGGTGGTGTTCATCCATTAAATAAGGACTTTGTCCAAGAAGTATGTAAAATTTGTAATGAAAAAGACATTTTAGTTATCTTTGATGAAGTACAAGCAGGTATGGCTAGAACAGGAAAATTATTTGGATTTGAACATTTTGGCATAAAAGCTGATATAGTTTCTATGGCAAAAGGATTAGGAGCTGGTCTTCCAATAGGTGCTGTTCTTTGTAATGAAAAAGCTGCTGATACATTTAAGCCTGGAGACCATGGTTCAACTTTTGGTGGAAATCCTGTTGTATGTGCTGGTGCTCTTGTGGTTTTAGATGAACTATGCAATGAAGAAAGTTTTAATGCAATAACTAAAAAGAGTGAAATTATTAAAAATAGAATAAACGAAGCTAAATTAAACAATGTAGTTGAAGTAAGAGGGCTTGGCTTAATGCTTGGAATTGAAATAAAAGAAGGAACTTCAGCAGATATACAAAAAGCTGCTATGGAAAAAGGACTTTTTGTTTTAACTGCAGGTCCTAAAGTAGTTAGACTTTTACCTCCACTTGTTATAAGTGAAGAAGACCTTCAAAAAGGACTTGATATATTAATAAGCGTTTTAGCTTAACTGTTTCAGGGGGATAAAGTAATGAAAAAAGATTTATTAAAGATGGATGACTTAAGCAAAGAAGAAATTCTTGAAATTTTAAATATTGCTGACCAATTAAAATATGAACTTAAACATAATATGCCTCATGAACATTTAAAAGGAAAAACTCTTGGTATGATTTTTGAAAAGCGTTCTACTAGAACAAGAGTTTCCTTTGAAACAGGAATGTATCAACTTGGAGGAAATGCATTATTCTTAAGTGCAAGAGACCTTCAAGCTGAAAGAGGTGAAGCTGTTGAAGATACTGCTAGAGTTTTATCTAGATTTTTACAAGGAATAATGATTAGAACTTTTTCTCAAGAAGAAGTTGAAACTTTTGCAAAATATGCTACTGTTCCAGTAATAAATGGATTAACTGATACAGAACACCCTTGTCAAGTTCTTGCAGACCTTATGACAATAAGAGAATATAAAAATATATTAGATGGTTTAAATGTTGCCTACATAGGTGATGGACATAATATGTGTAACTCTCTTATAATTGGATGTCTTAAAGTTGGAATGAATTTATCAATAGCATGTCCTGAAGGTTACCACCCTTCAGATTCATATATTACAAGAGGTAAGGAAATAGCTAAAGAGGAAGGCGTAAGTTTTAATGTTTATAGCCATCCTGAAGATGCTGTTAAAGATGCTGATGTTGTGCTTACAGATATGTGGATAAGCATGGGGCAAGAAGCTGAAGCCGAAGAAAGAAAGAAAGCCTTTAAAAACTTTCAAATAAATAATACCCTACTTGAATTAGCAAAATCTAATGCACTAGTTCTTCATTGTCTTCCTGCTCACAGAGGAGAAGAAATTGCATCAGAAACTTTTGAAGAACATTCGGCTGAAATTTTTGATGAATCTGAAAACAGACTTCATGTTCAAAAGGCTATATTACTAAAACTTATGAAAAATAACTAAAAAATTTTATTAAATTGTTTCTTTTTTAACAAATAAAAGTTATAATAATACTTAGTAAGGTAAAAAGCTTTATACTTTTAACCTAAGATTAAATTAATTTTTTGGAGGTACTTTAAATGTTAGTTTCAGTTAAAGAAATGATGGCTAAGGCTTTAGAAGGAAAATATGCTGTAGGTCAATTCAACATCAACAACTTAGAATGGACTAAAGCTATATTATTAACAGCTCAAGAAAACAATTCACCAGTTATTTTAGGTGTTTCTGAAGGTGCTGGAAAATACATGGGAGGATATGATGTTGTAGTTGGCATGGTTAACGGATTATTAAAAGACTTAAATATATCTGTTCCTGTTGCTCTTCACTTAGACCATGGTAGCTTTGAAGGAGCTTACAAATGTATAGAAGCTGGATTCTCTTCAGTTATGTTTGATGGTTCTCACTACCCAATAGAAGAAAACATAGAAAAGAGTAAGCAATTAATTGCTGATGCTCATGGTAAGGGATTATCTATCGAATGTGAAGTTGGATCAATCGGTGGAGAAGAAGACGGTGTTATAGGTGCTGGAGAAGTTGCAGACCCTGCTGAATGTAAGCAAATAGCTGATTTAGGAGTTGACATATTAGCTGCTGGTATTGGTAATATCCATGGAAAATACCCAGAAAACTGGGCTGGATTAAACTTTGATGCTCTAGCTAAGATAAAGGAAACTGTTGGAGATATGCCATTAGTTCTTCACGGTGGTACTGGAATTCCTGAAGACATGATAAAGAAAGCTATATCATTAGGAGTTTGTAAGATAAATGTTAATACAGAATGTCAATTAGCATTTGCAGAAGCTACAAGAAAATATATTGAAGCTGGTAAGGACTTACAAGGAAAGGGATTTGACCCAAGAAAACTTTTAGCTCCAGGTTTCGAAGCTATAAAGGCTACTGTTAAAGAAAAGATGGAATTATTCGGATCAATAAACAGAGCTTAATTTCAAGTTAAACTTAAAAGAGAGTTTGCAAAATAATCAAAATTGATTATTTGCAACTCTCTTTTTTATTGAAAAAATTATATAATTAACTAATCTTTTAATTATTAAGTAACTAATAAAAATAAAACCTTTTCTTATTTACTAAATTCTATATTAATTTCTACAATTTCACTTTTAGTTCCAACTCTCATATCAGGTCCTGCTATACCTACTCCAGAAGTTACAATTGAATGCATATCTCCTTTTTTAAGTAGCCATATCCATTTTCCCAGGCAAGTTTATTAATAATATTAAAAGGAAAAATTTGTCCATCATGAGTGTGTCCACACATATCTAAGTCCACTCCACAATCTGCCAGTTCATCTAATTCCTTTGGCTGATGATCAATAACAAATATAGGTTTAGACTTATCTAAGCCATCTATAAGTTCATAAGGATTCTTTCTAACTTCTGACCTATTTGCTGTTGAACAATCAACACGTCCTACTAAATAGAATTCATTATTAATACATTCTACTTCATCACTTAATAACTTAATATTTGCTTTTTCTAAAAACTCATCCATACGTGGATCAATTTCTGCTCTTGCCTTTGTATTAACAGTACATCCTGCTAATAGTTTTTCATCAATATCATGATTGCCATAACAAGCGTAGACACCATATTTACTTTTTATTTCTTTTAATATTCTTATTAACTCTTCTGGATCATCTAAAGAATCATAATTATTATCAAAAATATCTCCTGCAACACATACTAAATCTGCATCAAGTTCATTTATTTTATTTACCATATTTTTAATTCTTGGTACACCTACACTATATCCAAGATGTATATCTGAAATTAATGCTACTTTCATTGATTTTTCTGAAGCACATTTTTTATTTATGTAAATATTGTAATCAGTATTATAAATATGTTTTTGATGAAATATTCCATAAGTACTAATAAGAATAATAAGTGAAATACATATTCCTCCTGCTAATACAAAGGTCTTTTTTGATATTACTATTCTTGTATTTTCTGCCTTTTTATGCAATACTATTCTTGTTATTAAATCAAATAAAGATACAAGTAAAGAAATATATACAAATGTTCCAAGCCAATAATTCCCCACTTCACTTAATAATTTTTGAAATCCTGATATAGGTAAAAAATATGCAAAAACTAATGATGTTGATATAAAAGTATAAAAAATAATATATATTATTTTAAAACTTTTTGATTTAAAAGTATTTTTGCATGCTCTCATCCACCTTAAATTCCAACGCAAAATATAAAAGTCTATCAAAAGATATATTGGTGCTAATATTATTGCAATCATTATTTAACCCCCCTTATAAAATGATAAATTATAATTTGATTATAGTATAAAAAAAAGCATAGTGAATATATTATTTTGCTCTTCCGCCTTGCTAACTCCAAGTCAGGACAAAATAATATATTCACTATGCTCTAACTAAATGAAAGGAAATTCTTACATTACAGTTTCTGCAATATTAGTTGCATGGTCTCCTATTCTTTCTAAATTACTTATTAAATCTAGATATATTGTACTAGCGTTTGCATTACAAATTCTTTCATTTAATCTAGTTATATTATTTTCTCTAAGAACTCTTTCATACTTATTTATCTTTTCTTCTATAGGCTTTATGCTTTGGGCTATATTAGCATCCTTGTTTTTATAACTATCTAAAGCTATTTGTACTGCTTCTATGGTTCTATCATACATATGAAGAACCTCTTCCCTTGCTTGAGGTGCTATTTTTACATTATTACTTATTTTTTCTGTAGCAAGCTCTACTATATTTTTAGCATGGTCTCCTATTCTTTCTAAGTCATTTATAACATGAAAGGTTGAACTTAAAATTTTACTATCACTTTCTGGAAGCTCATGAGATGAAAGCTGAACTAAATAATTAGTTATTGCCTTTTCTAATGTATTTATAATTTCTTCATTTTCATAAACCTTTTTGATTTTTTCTTCATCATTATCTATAAAGGCTCTCATGGAAAGTTCAACATTAGTCTTAGATATTTCCCCCATTCTTATTGTTTCTTTTAATACTTGAGTTATAGCAACAATAGGAGTTTCTAATAAATTTTTATCCAAGTATATTGGTCCATCCATTGAAAGTTCCTCTTCACCTGGCATTATTTTATTAACAATACCAACCAATACATTTGAAAAAGGAAGTAAAACTATACTTGTTATAACATTAAATATTGTATGTGCATTTGCTATTTCTTTTCCCACATCAGGAGTTATATAAACAACTACATCCTTAAGGTATCCTATAAAAGGTAACATTATTATTACACCAACAACCTTTATCAATACATTTAAAAATGCTGCTTTTTTTGCAGATTTATTACCACTTGCAGATGCTAAAACAGCAGTTATACATGTTCCTATATTACATCCTAAAATTATTGGTATTGCAACTTCAATTTCAATAACTCCAGTTGAACCTAATGCTACTAAAATTCCTGTTGTAGCTGATGAACTTTGAAGTATTGCTGTAGCAACCAATCCTGCTAAAATTCCTAAGAAAACATTATTTCCCATAATGTCTATTACATCTTTAAAAGCATTAGATTCTTTAAGAGGTTCCATTGCTCCAGACATTGTTGACATTCCTAAAAATAATATACCAAATCCTAAAATAATAGCTGATAAATCCTTATTTCTTTTCTTTTTAACTGTTAAAAGCATTATAGCACCTATTCCAATAAATAATGGTACTATTGCTTCAAAATCCAATGTTACCATTTGAGCAGTTATAGTAGTTCCTATATTTGCCCCCATAGTTACCCCTACAGTTTGAGTAAGGTTCATAAGCCCAGCATTAACAAAACTTACAACCATTACGCTTGTGGCACTTGAACTTTGTATTATGGCTGTTACAATTGCTCCAACAAGAACTCCCATAAATTTATTGCTAGTTACTTTTTCTAAAATATTTTTTAAATTTTCACCAGCTGCATTCTCTAAGCCATCTCCCATAAGCTTCATGCCATATAAAAATAAACCTAGTCCTCCAATAAGCTGAATTAACATTTCTATGCCATCCATCATACCTCTCCTTTTTAACAAAAATTTAACTTTTTTAATATAGATATAATATTTTTTACTTATTTTTAACTTTATATCTCGAGGTATAATTATACCATTTTCAGCTTAATTTTAACAATAATAATTTTCTATTTAACTAATTTTGCATGAATAAGTAATCTACCGTCATTAACTTCATAAGTACATGTTGATAAAGTTAATATTTTATCATCTGGTGAAAATCCTCCTACATCTGTACCATAAATTGATTTTCCACTTAATGATTTTAAATACTGTAAATATTCTTCATCTGATGAAAAACTTATTTCATATGGATTAACACTTGCTTTTTCAACATACATAGAAAATATTTCATACTTTCTAACTTTATCCTTTGTGCTTATATATATATATTTATTAGCTTTAAAGAAATCAATAGCTTTAAATTCATTTAAGGTTGCAAACATACTTCCATCTTTCATGTGATGTCCATGTATTACAGTATTTTGGTCTTCAAATGGATTTTTGTTTTCACATGCTATAAATATTGCTCCTCCATCATTTGCTTCTTTATTGAAATTATGATGTAAATAATATACATTGTCTGTTCCTTGAACTATAGGATAGTTAACTGATGTATTAGGAACAGTTATCCAACCTTTCACATCTTGATTTATGCTATAAAGCTTATTGTAATCTCCTTCAGATAAAACATATTTATATATATCATCATTTTCTGAATTATTTTTTCCTTCTCCATTTTCTCCATTTTCTTTATTCTTAGTCTCTGGCTCTACAGCTTTTGGTCCATATTCTTGAATAGCTTCATAACTTTTTGCATTTTTATTGTATTCATTCCATATTAAAAATAGTTTTGTTGATGAACCTATAAATAAAATTAATGCAACTGCAAATATAACTTTTCTTAATAGCTCTCTTTTTTGTCCTTTATTCATATATTTTTTGCTCCTTTATTAGTAAAATTAAAATTCCCTTTATGATAATTATACTAATTAATCATTCCATTTTCTACATAATATTTATTTTGTAATAATTAATAATATTATTTTGTCTTAATTTGAAGCCTTTTTTCTAATTTATTACTATGTTATAATTGGTTCATAATATTTTATTAGGAAGTGTTTTAATGAAAGAATTAGAAACTAGAATTATAAAAATTGATGTAGCAAGTATAAGAAAACTTTTAATATCTAATGGTGCTGAAAAAGTTAAAGAAGAAAACCAAGTAAATGATATTTATGATTTTGAGGATGGAAGACTTTTAGAACAAAAAGGTTATGCAAGAATTAGAACAGTAGATGATTTACTTCATAATAAAAAAATAATTTTTATGACAACAAAAAAAATGCTTTCCCAAGGAAAATTCAAAGAAATGGAAGAAAATGAAGTTATCGTTGATAACAAAGAAGCTGCTGAAGGAATATATAAGTCTCTTGGCTTAGTTCTTAAGCAATCAATTCAAAAATTTAGAGAAAGTTATAAGTTAAAGGATGGTCTTGTTGAAATTGATATTAATGATAAAAACTTTTGCCCATTCCCTTATATTGAAATAGAAACAGATTCTAAAGAAAAATTAGAGAGAATTGTTAAACTTCTTGGATATACTATGGAAGATACAACTTCAAAAACAATATATCAACTTATAGAAGAA
>CACZYK010000056.1 GCA_902785295.1 uncultured Clostridium sp. | reverse complement strand
GAATATGTAGAATTTGATAGTGCAGTAAGAAGTTCAATTATGACACTTCGTGATGATATTGTAAGAAAAATAAAAGAAATTACAGAACTAATAGGTGGAGAATTTGAAAGTAATGCAGGATATCCAGCTTGGGAATATAAAAAAGAATCTAAAATAAGAGATATATGCCAAAAGGTATATAAAGATATAACAGGAAAAGAACCAATAGTATATGCAATCCATGCAGGAGTAGAATGTGGATTATTTGAAGAAAGACTTGGAGATTTAGATATGATAAGCTTTGGCCCAGATATAAAAGATGCCCATACTCCAAATGAAAACTTATCTATTTCATCAACAGAAAATGTATGGTATTATTTACTAGAAGTATTAAAAAATATAAAATAATTTAGATAAACATTTTTGTTAAAACTTAAAAAACTAAGCAAGTTTTTAAATTTTATAATAAACATCAAAAGTATAATATTAGATGGGAGGGAATTTATGGACATGAAACAATATTTAAAAAAGGAAAATATAATAAATTTAATTTTATATTTATTAATATTGATAATGCCACTAATTGTAATAAATTTTTCTAATTATCCAAGATATGTTATGGGAAAAGTATTCTTTATATATATTGCAAATATTATAGCTGTTATAATTTCTCTTATAAAAATTGATTTTAAGATTGAAAAAGAACATGGAATTATAATGATATTTTTAACAACAATATTTATATCATTTCTTTTTTCACCATATAAACAAGTGGCTTTTTCAGGTTCAACAGAAAGAAATGAAGGTTTTTCCATGTTTCTTGTATATACATGTCTTTTCTTTCTTGCAAGCAGGTATTTAAAGGTGACAGAAAAATCATTAGACCTTATATTAATAGTAGGAAGTGCTTCTGCATTTTATGGAGTGCTTCAATTCTATGGAATAGACCCAATACAAAAATGGGCATTAAATGGAATATCAGTAGCTAATTCCATTGGAACAATAGGAAATAGAAACTTTTTTTCAAGTTATGTAGTACTATTTTTATCATTAAGTACAACATTATATATATTTAAGGATAAAATAAAATATTTATGTTACACATTAATACTATTTGCAGGCTTAATAGCTTCTTTAACTAGAGGAGGATGGCTTGGATATGGAGCTGTATTTATAACTATTTTCATATTTAGCATAATAAGCAAGGAAAGAAAATCAAGAATTATAAAAATGCTAATCATGATAGTTTTCTTTATAGCAATAGGGGGAACATTAAATTCAACAACAAATGGTTCAGTTACAGGTAGAGTTGATAGCCTAAAAGAACAAATAACAACACAAGATGAAGAGGTAAAATCAAAATCCTCAGCAAGCTCAAGAATGGATATACTAGGTATGACTTTAAAAGCATTTAAAGATAGACCACTATTAGGTACAGGACCAGATACATTAGGAAACAGATCAAAGTGTAGATAAAGCACATAATGAATATTTAGAATATGCAACAAGCTGTGGAATATTTACTCTAATTTCATACTTAACTTTAGTTATTATGATAGGAGTAAAATTAATTAAAAGAAGAAAAAATGAAAAATATATAATAATACTAATGCCAATAATAGGATACTTAGTACAAGCAGCAACAAACATAAGTGTTCCAATGGTAGCACCATTATTTTGGATACTTTTAGGATATGCTGTACAACAAATATATTTAGAAAAAAATAATATACACATTAATAATGTAGGTTAATTAAAAAATACAAAGGGGAGTTTAGATGAGGGGTTTAAAAGAAAAACTAAAACAAGCAAATAGTGTTCAACTAACAAAAGAACAAATAATAAATATAATATTATATATGATAATAATAATAATGCCTTTAATAGTAACAAAAAAGATAGAACCTAAATTTTTAATGGGTAAGTTAGCATTTCTTTATATAGCATGTACTTTAGCATGTATAGTATTTATATGGAATAGAAAATATCATTTTAAGAAAGAACATATTTTTGCAGGTTTATTTATACTAAGTATACTTATATCAGTAATATTTTCTCCTTTTAAGAAAACTGCATTATGGGGTTCTTTTTATAGATATGAAGGATTTGTTTCAATTCTTATATATGTATTACTTTTTATAATAGCTAGTCAATATTTTAAAGTTAATAAAAAATCAATAAATATTTTATTGATAGTAGGAAGTTTAATGGGGATATATGGAGTATTACAAGTATTAGGAATAGACCCTATACAATCATGGATGTTTGATGGAAATATTACAAAAGTAGCTTATGGAACTATAGGTAATAGAAACTTCTTTTCTTCATATTTAATCTTATTTTTAACATTAAGTACATCATTATATATATTTAAAGGAGAAAAAAAATATTTAATATATACAATTTTTATATATTTAGGTGAAGTGTGTGCATTAACAAGAAGTGGTTGGATAGCATACTTTATTTGTATATTATTATTAAGTTTTTTTGCTTTTAAAAACAAAAAAATAAAAAGAATATTAGTTTTATTAGTTGTGTTAGCTATAGCTACTATAGGTATTAATTTTATATCACAAAATCAAGTATCTGGAAGAATGGAGCATACTAAGACAGAAATTTCAGGTGAAGTTGAAAATAGCAAAAATTCATCTACTGGTGCTAGAATACATATATTAAAGGTTTGTTTGAATGTATTTAAAGATAGTCCTTTTTTGGGAACTGGACTAGATACATTAGGGGAAAGACTATCAAAGAATTATAAAAATTATGTCAATGAACATATTATGTTTTATGGAGCAACAATAGATAAAGCACATAATGAATATTTAGAATATGCAGTTAGTTGTGGAATATTCACACTAATATTTTATTTAATGATAATATTTTATATATTGAAGGGAATAATGAAGAATATAAAAAGTGATAAATTTAAAATTATTTTTTGTGTAGTAATATCATATTTAACTCAAGCTGTATTAAATATAAGTGTTATAGCCGTGGCACCATTATTTTGGATATTATTAGGATATTCACTAAAAGAGATATATGAAAAAAATGTCTAAAATTTAAATAATAGAAATTAAAAAAAGAAAACAGTAATTGTTTTCTTTTTTATTTTGATATATAATAATATTAAAATAAAAAAGAAACAAAAAAATAGGAGAATTTAATGGAAATTGTATTTATTTTGGTCATAGGATTATGTATAGGAAGTTTTTTAAATGTATGTATTTATAGGTTACCTAAAGGTGAATCTATTTCTTTTCCACCATCACATTGTCAAAATTGTGGTTATAGATTAAAGGTAAAGGATTTAGTTCCAGTATTTAGTTATATATTTTTAAAAGGTAAATGCAGAAATTGTGGAGAAAAAATATCAATACAATATCCAATAGTTGAATTTACAAATGCACTTTTATATGCATGTGTATATTTAAGATATGGATTAAGTATTGAAACAATAAAGTATTCGATTTTTGTATCACTCCTTTTAGTTATTGGAGTAATTGATTTTAAAACTACTCTTGTCTGTATAGAAACAACTATATTTGGTATAATTGCAAGTATTTTATTTATGGGATATAGTTGGTATAGTACAAAAGTATTTCCTTTAGATAATATTATAGGTGGAGCAATAGGATTTTTAATAATATGGCTTATAGTAAAGCTTACAGCAGGAATGGGAGAAGGGGATATTGATATAGCCTTAGTTTGTGGATTATTTTTAGGCAAAAAAGGAATAGCAATAACACTTTTCTTTGGAATAATTTTAGGAGGACTAGCAGGAGTAGTATTTCTTATTGCTAGGAAAAAAGGAAAAAAGGATGAAATGGCATTTGGACCTTACTTAGCTATGGGTGCATTTATAGCATTAATGTGGGGAGAAAGAATATTTAATTGGTATGTTTCAACTTTCTAAGAAAAGGAAATTAAAATTTTGGCAAGTTATCCAACATAACAAATAATAAAATTTCCTAATATATAGAAAAATATAATAAAAAGTTGTGATAAATTACAAATTGAAAAGGTTTATAAAAAATATATTGACATATTAACAAAAAAAAGTATAATTAAATTATAAATTAAAACATAATTAAATTTTAGAAAAAAATATAAATTTTAATTTGCAAAGGAATTAAAGGCGGTGAGGTAATGGCGAATTTTGTGAAGAGCAAGCTTGGACAAATTCTTTTAGATGAAGGAAAGGTAACTCTTTCAGATTTAGAAAGTGCAATAGCAATACAAAAAAGTGAAGGAAAGAAAATATCTCAAGTTCTTGTTGAAAAAGAAATTGTTTCTGAAGAAAGCATGGTAGATGCTATTTCAAAAGAAATTGGGGTTGAAAAGGTAGATTTAGCTGAAGTAAAAATTGATAAAAAAGTATTAAAGCTAGTTTCTCAAAATTTGTGTAAAAAGTATAACTTAATTCCTTTTGAAATCGATGGCAAGAAAATAAAAGTAGCATTAGCAGATCCTTTAAATATATTTGCAATTGATGATGTTAGAATAGTTACTGGAATGAAGGTGGAAACTTATATTGCTACTAAAAGCCAAATAAATAAATGCATAGAAGTAAATTACAGTAAGCAACAGTTAAATAAAGCAGCAGAAGATTTACTTAAAGAAACTATGAGTTCTAAAGCTCAAGACACTGATGTAGAAGAACTTGATGATGTTAAAAATGCACCAGTAGTTAAGATGGTAGACCAAATCTTCAAAAATGCTATTGAAATGAGAACATCAGATATTCATATAGAGCCTTATGAAGATGAAATAAGAATAAGGTACAGAATTGATGGTAAGCTTCATTTAATTAATACTTTAAGTATAGAAAGCTTAGCACCACTTGTAACAAGAATAAAGATTTTAGCAAATTTAAATATAGCTGAAAAAAGAATTCCTCAAGATGGTAAGATAATTACTAGAGTTGATGGAACTGATGTAGACCTTAGAGTATCTATTTTACCTATAGTAAATGGTGAAAAGATAGTTATAAGAATACTAAAGAGAGAAGGATATACAACAGATAAAAAGAAACTTGGAATGAATGATGAAAATTTAGCAAAACTAGAAAAGCTTATTTCAGCTCCTAATGGAATTATATTAGTTACAGGACCAACTGGAAGTGGTAAATCTACTACATTATATACAGTACTAAGTGAACTTAATAAAGATGATGTTAACATAGTTACTGTAGAAGACCCAGTTGAGTATAGTTTAGCTGGTATAAATCAAGTAAGTGTTAATAATAAAGCTGGTATGACCTTTGCTAGTGGTCTTAGAAGTATTTTAAGACAAGACCCTGACATTATAATGATAGGGGAAATCAGAGATAATGAAACAGCAGAAATAGCTATTAAAGCGGCTATTACAGGGCACTTAGTTTTAAGTACACTACATACAAATGATGCACCATCATCTATAAGTAGATTATTAGATATGGGAATTGAACCATATTTGGTTTCAACTTCTTTAGTTGGAGTTATAGCTCAAAGACTTGTAAGAAGAATATGTCCAAACTGCAAAGAAGAATATGAAGCAACAGAAAAAGAAAAAAAAGTATTGCATAAAGATTTGGACATGCCTTTAAAATTATATAGAGGAAAAGGTTGTGGACATTGTAATAAGACAGGCTATTATGGAAGAGCTGGTATATATGAAATAATGGAAGTAACCAGAGAACATAGAGATGCTATGAATACTACAAGGAATATGGATACTTTTAGAGATATATCATTAAGACATGGTATGACAACACTAGAGGATGAATGTATAAAGCTAGTTTTAAATGGAACTACGACAGTTGAAGAACTTGCAACAATATCTTTAATAAAAGAAGATATATAAAGGTGGGGAAGTAAATGAAAAAGTTTAAGTACAAAGCAATGAAAAATGATGGTACTAAAACTAGTGGGGAATATGAAGCAAACTCAAGAGAAGATGTTATGGAAATGATAACCTCAAATGGATATTATCCCTTAAAGGTTGAAGAAGTAATAGAAAGTGCCACTATAAATATAAGAAGAAAAATAAAAGTAAAAGAAATATCAATATTTTGTAGGCAAATGTATACTATGCTTGATGCAGGGGTACCACTTATAAATGCTTTGAATTTAATGAGTACTCAGGTTACTAATAAACATTTAGTTGAAATAGTAAAAGTATTAGAGGAAGATGTTAGAAAAGGTGAAATGCTTTCTAATTCAATGAGAAAGTTTCCAGAAGCTTTTCCAACACTTTTAACAAGTATGGTAGAGTCAGGAGAAGCTAGTGGTAATCTTGATGAAATGTTTTTGAGAATGTCAACTCATTTTGAAAAAGAAAATAAAATTAATAATAAAGTAAAAGCAGCAATGATATATCCAATAATTTTAGCTTGTGTTGGAGTTGCAGCATTAGCAGTAGTTATGATATTTGTAATGCCAACCTTTGTATCCTTATTTGAAAGTTCAGATTCAGAATTACCATTTGCAACAAGACTTTTAATTGGAATAAGTGATTTTATGGCAAGTCATTTTTTAATTGTACTTGCAATTTTAATTGCTATAATAGTTGGAATTATTATATTTAGTAAAACAGAAAGTGGAATATATTTCTTTGCAAAGCTTAAGATTTCTTTTCCTTTAATAAAGGATTTAAATAGAAAAATGATAGTTTCTAGATTTACAAGAACTTTATCAACATTATTAGCATCAGGGGTATCTTTAGTAGAATCCTTGCCAATAGTATCAGCAGTATTAAACAATGTTATTGCAGAAGATGAAGTTTTAAAGATTAGAGAAAGAGTTGTTAAAGGAGAAGGGTTAAGTACTCCAATAGAAGATTGTGAGTTATTTCCACCAATGCTTTCTTCAATGGTAAGAATTGGTGAAGAATCTGGAGCATTAGATGATATGCTTAATAAAACAGCAGACTTTTATGATGAAGAAGTTGAACAAGCTATACAAACTTTAACATCAATGCTTGAACCACTTATGATAATAGTTATGGGTGTTGTTATAGGATTTATGGTAATAGCTTTAATGTTACCACTTTATGGTTCATATGATTTAATTTAATAAGATTTAAATTTTAAATTTAAATAAATAATAAAAAATATTTAGGAGGGGTTTTTAAATGCTTAAAAACTTAAGAAACAAATTAAACGAAAAGAAAAACAAAAAAGGATTTACTCTTATCGAGTTAATCATCGTTATTGCAATTATTGCAATACTAGCTGCTTTATTACTACCAAAACTAGGTGCTGTTAAAGAAAATTCAAACAAAACTTCTGATATTGCTAATGGTAAGAAAGTTGCAGAATCAGTTTTAGCACTTTCAGCTGAAGATAAACTTACACCAAATGATTCTACATGGGTTACTTTAGGTGCTACTGGGGATGGAACATTAGTTTCAAATTATATTCAATCAATTCCTAAAGGAAAAAGTAGTTCAGTAAAGAACAGTGACTTCACTTATTTATTAAAGACTGATGGAACTGTAGAAGTAAAGATTGGATCACAAGTTGTTTATCCAACTCCATCTTCAGCATTTGATGCTAAATAATAAAAAGTAAAGTATAATATTTATTTAAATAAAGTGTAAAGTCATTATGGCTTTGCACTTTAACTCTAATTAGGGATAAATATAGACAAAAAAACACAAATTCAGACAAAGAGGGTGACAGAGAATGCCAGGTAAAATTGATATTGCCAAGTTGAAAAAAAAGGGGAGTACAGGTGTATCAAGTATAAAGGATAAAGTAGTTAGTGGAAAAGCTAACTATATGGGAAAAGGAAAAAATGAAAAGCCAAGAAATGTTGTAGCATTTGAAATCGGTTCAAAGTATATAAAAATTGTAGAAGGAAAGTATTCAAAGGATAAACTTTCTGTATATAAAATGGCTCAAGTTGAAACTCCAATGGCTGCAATAGAAGATGGTGCTATAATTGATGAAAGAGCATTAGTTAATGTATTGCAAGTAGCTATTAATCAGCTTGGAATAAAATCTAAAGATGCAGTAGTTACAAGTAATTCAAGTTCAATAATAGATAGAGAAATAATAATACCATCTGTTGATGAATCAGAGATGGAATCAGTAATAAAATATGAAATACAACAATATCTACCTATTAACTTAGATGAATATATAGTTGAATATGTAGTTGTAGATAAACTTGTAGATAGTGAAGGCCCAAAGCTTAAAGTAAATGTAATTTCTTATCCAAAGGATATGGTAAATGGATATTATAAATTAATAAAATCTTTAGGCTTAAATCCATATGTTTTGGATGTTACCTATAACTCATTAAAAAAGATAGTTAATCATACAGGAATAATAAAAAACAATGGACAAGTAGGTGGTACTGTTGCTTTTGTTGATATGGGAGCAACATCTATTAATGTAACAATATTTAAAAGAGGTCAACTAGATTTTACAAGAGTAATAAAATCAGGTGGAGAAACAATAGATCAAGCTTTAAGTAGTAGATTAGATATGTCAATAAAATCAACAGAATCTATGAAAATTGACAAAGGTAATTTGTTAGATATACAAGAAGATGATGAAATAAATACAATAATTAAAGAAACTGTTGATGAAATGATAGGAGAACTAGAACAAATTCTACAATTTGCAAGTAATAAAAATGGTGAAAATGTAGAGGAAGTTGTTATATATGGTGGAGCATCTAAGCTTAGAGGATTAGATGTATACATGCAAAGAAAATTACTTAAGAGCATAAAGAGAGTATTTACATTAGAACGTATAGACATGTCTACATCAGCCATGCCAAAAGAACCAATAGGGGAATATCTAAATGCTATAGGTGCTGTAATAAGACAAAGTCAAGATGTAAACTTCCTATCTTCATACCAAGGTAAAAATGGTGAAGTTGTTTCTAAGGGTGGAAAGGTAAAAGAAAATAATACTCCTGTTTATATAGTAGTTGGATTAATAGGTGCAGCAATTGTTGGTACTTTCCTTTATCATACAATAGCTATAAAAATTGAAGAAAGTAAAATAACTAAAATAGAAGAAAAGATGGCAGACCCAGAATTCCAAAAGCAACTTGCAATAGCACAGGATTTAGCTAATAAAATTTCAAGTGTAACACAATATAATACTCAAGTTGAACAAATAACTAAGGTTGTTAATAGTAGAAAAGTTGTAACACCAGAAGTTTTAGATGATGTAAAAGATGCAGTTCCAGGAGGAGTTTTATACACATCTTATAAGATTTCAAATACAGAAATAACAATAAGTGGAGCAGCACCAAGTGTTGAAGTTGTTGCAGAAATGGAACATAATTTTAGAGAACTAGATAGAGTTCAAGATGTTCATATTGGAACAGTAGAAGGAGACGGAGCTGTTACATTTGACATAACTATTAAAATAAAGCAAATAGAGGAGGCTGAATAATATGAAGATGAGTAGCAGAGAAAGAAATTTATTATGCATAGTAGTAAGCGTCGCTCTAGGAGTGCTATATTATAATTTTGTATTTACGGATAACTCAACAAAGTTAGAAGAAAAGAAAAATGAAAGAATAGCTGTAGAACAAAAATATAATGATGCTAAAGAAGAAATTAATCAAATAGAAGCTAGAAGAACTAAGCTTGCAGAATTAAAGGCTAAAGGAGAAGAATTAGCAAAGGATTATTACCCAGAAATAATACAAGAAAATCTTATAAAAGAAGTAAAACAACTTATGGATAAAAATGGATTAAAGGGAGATTATTCTTGGGCTGAAAGAGATGCAGGACAATTAGCAGACCTTACTCCTGCTATTTTAGATTTACCAAAGAGTAGTGTTCAAGCTTTAGCAGATATAATAAAATCAGAAATAGGAGAAGAATCTTCTGAAAAAAATACTACACAATCAAATGAAGTAGCTTCTAATAATACAGAAACAAATTCAGAGGAAACTAGTACAGCTACAGCAGAAACAGCTACAGCTTCTACCAATACACAAACTATAGTTAATTCTAATGGAGAGCAAAATGGTCCAACACCAGTAAAAATGGTACTTACTATAAAGCTTAGAGGAAATTATGATTCATTAAGAAACTTTGTACAAGATATAAAAGATTATGGAAGAGTTGTAGCAGCAAGTGCATTATCTACTGATTGGTCTTCAGCAAATGATTTTGAAGGACAAATTGATGTCGAATTTTATGCAATTCCTAAAATTAGTGACAAAGATAATGAATATTTAGAGTGGAAATAAAAGCTATTAAGTGGTAAAATATTATAAAGAAGATAGTAATATGCCATTTTTAATCAACATTTTTGTAGAACAAGGGAATTTAAAGGTGGGTGATAAATGTTATGGGAGAGAAAAAAATCAAAAGAAAAGGGTATACTCTTTTAGAAGTTATATTAAGTGTTGCATTAATAGCATTATTACTAATTCCAATTTCCAATATGATAATGACGGCAATGAAATCAAGTAAAAGAGCAGACATAAGACAAGATGGAGCAGTTGTTGGTCAACAGGTATTAGAAGAACTTAAAACATATGATAATTTAGATTTAGCAACAAATACACCTATTAATTTACTAGATGGAGAAACAAGGTTTGATAAAGTGCTTGCAAGTAGTACAGCAACTCAAACAGTATATAGTGGCTCAATGCAAGATGGAAAACAAACTTATGAAGTAAATGTTTTAGTAGAAAAAGATAATAATTTTAATGGATATATGGCAGCAACGACAACAGCATCAAATAAACCAGATACAGATTACAGTTGTATATTAAATTTAAAAACAGATGGAACACAAAATAAGGTATATTTTAATGGAGCAGGTACTGAAGCTAACATACCATATTATGCTGGAAATGAAACAAAACTTTTATTATATGTAAGAAGAACAGGAAGTAATTTAACATTAAAACTTTATGATTATACTAGTGGTAATGCAGTACAAGCAACTCCTTTATGTCAAGCCACTGTAAATGATTATGATGCAACTAATAATACAACAAAAAATTTAGTTAAAATAGCAATAGATGAAAGTTTTACTGGAAGAAATAATGGCAGAAACCCAGGAGTAATTCCAATAATAGTTGATAGTGATAGCACAGGACTAGTTTTTGATATAGTAAAAGGAAAGAATGTAGAAGGAAAAATTAGTGTTACAAGTTCTTTACCAATTAGTAATATAAGCTTTGATGGAACTTTACAACAATCTTCTAAAGAAACATTTACAGCAAGACAAAATATACAAAAGCAAAGTACGGAAGATATAACAGCTATAGGTGATTTATATAAGATAACTGTAGTTGTAAAGGACAAAGGAGAAGAAATATTTAGAAGTCAAGTAAGTAATAATTTAAATTAATACATTTCAATATTTTAAAATTGGATGGTGATAAAAGTGAAAAGGGGATTAAAGAAAAAAGGTTCTAGTTTAGTAGCTGTTTTAGTAATTTGTTCCATCATATTAGTTACTGCAACTACCATGATAGGAGTGGCAACAACTGATGTAAGAATGAGAATGAATGAAAGCAAAAAGCTACAAAATATGTACAAAGCTGATTCAGGACTAGAAATATTTAATAATATCATATTAAAAGATTCAGAAGCAGCAATTGTGTATGCACAGAATAAGGTTCAAGCAAATAATCTAATTGGAGGAGCTATAGCAAACACTTCAGATGAAGATATTTATAATACTTTAAATAAGGATTTTAAAGCATATTTTATTAAAGCTTTAATTTCAGGAGTAACAGTTACAAATGAAGGTACAATTACAGGAAATCAAAGTTTAGATGATCAATACAATAATATAGCTGTGGATTCACGTACTGATGAAACAATAATAATTGATCAATCAACAACAAATCCAGTTTCAACACTTCTTGTAAGTTTAAAAAATTATAGATATATAAAATCACTTGATGCTGTTACTGGTATTACTAATGAATATAAAGATGCTTTTGGAACAGCTGAAAAACCTGTTATAAAGGTATTTGATATTAAGTATAATGATGCAGAAAAGTCAATTAAATTTACAATACGTTCATCATTTAGTTGTGCAGAAACTTCAACTACAAAGCTTGCAAACAAAAAAGTAATTGAAACAAGTTTTAAAATAACAGCACCAGAATATGCAGACATTATAAACAGAACTAATAGTAGTGGAGAAATAGATATAATGGCTCCTTACTCAAATGTACTTACTGTTGATGGAAACTTAGATATTAATAGTTCATTAACTTTAGGAGGAAATACATGGGTAAAAGGTGATGCTGATACAGCAGCAAGTCAAAACCAATCAATTGTATTTAGTAAATATAATGGTGGTATAAAGCTTGCTAGTGGTAAAAATATTACTACAAATCCAGTAGCAACAACTGGAACAACTTATCAAGGAAATATTTATACAGCAGGAACATTTAGCTTAGTTAATGGTTCAACAGCAACATTATCTGGAAATTTATATTCATCAAATACTTATATTGGACCTTCAAGTACAAATGATTCTAGTTCAAGAGATAATACAATAACTGTAGGAGATATGATAACTTATAATGATTTAGGAATAAATTCATTAGCTTCTAAAATAAACATGAATAATTATTATGGTATTAATAGTACAACTACTAATAGTACAAATGGAGGAAAAAATAATGCTTCTAAGAGATCAAGTTGTATAATTATTAATAATTATAATATGGATAGTAAATTAAAAATAAATAATGATGCTTATATAGCAGGTGTTGCTTACATTAATACTGGTGATGAAAATAGTGATAATGGAGAATATGAAACAGGTGAATCTATAGCAGTAAGAGGAAATTATAAAGCATATCAAGAAGCTTTAACTCAAATTGGAGAAACTACAATAAATCCAGGATTTAAATATTATGATCCTGTTAGTTTACTTGAAACAATAAATGGCCAAGTTGCAACAGTACAAAATAAAAGAGATTACTTTAATGAATATTATCAAAATAATGTTTTTAAAGATGGTAAAGTAACAATTGGTGGAAGAGTTTACTCAACAGGTGCTATTGTTACTACAGATAATAAAAATGCAAATGATTTAGATATTCAAGATGTTAATGTAATAAATGCAAGAAGAACATATGCTCAAACTGTATTAAGTATGAACAGTGATTTATCTGAAGCACAATTAGATAATGTGTATAATGATGGAGTTGTTACAAAGACTGTTAAGGGTTCAAATGGAACTGCAGCAGTTGTAAATTTTGATGCTATGGATCCAGGAGTAAGCGTTTCTGTAAGTAACCCAGGTCAAGGATTAGTTAATGCACTTAGTAACTGTGCTTATGTTTTAGGAAATGATGAGAATGAAACAATTGTTATAAGTCCTGGAAGAATTTCTGTAGAAGGACATACAGAACCACCAACAGGAACAGCTTGTACACAATGCTTTAATTTCGCACAAGAAAATGGTGAAGATATAGTTAATGCAGTAATTATAACAAAAGGAAATGTAAAGATAGAAGATGGTGTTAACTTTAAAGGATGTATTATAGCAGGTGGAAATGTTGAAGTAGAAGAAGGTACTGAAGGCGTAGAGTTAACTTATAATGCATCAGTTGTTGGTCAAATAATAACAGTAAATCATCTTTCTAATTATTTTAATGAAAACATGACTGTAGTAGAAAGATTAACTGTAAATAATGGTGATATAATAAATATAGACCCTACAGAAACTAATTCATACAATGTTGATGGTGTAGTAAATAAAGGACTTTGGAAGTTAATAGAAAACCAATATGATAGATAAAATTTGTAATTAAACAAGGATGATTGTTATGAATAAAAATGACAGTTTCTTAAAAAAGAATAAAAAAGCATTTACATTAGTAGAGGTTGTTATTGTACTTGCCATAACAGTTATTGTACTTGCAATAATGTATGAATTCCTTACTGAAAGTAAAAAAGCAATGGTTAGTAATGAAGTAAATTCAACATTACAAGGTGAGGCTGATAATATACAAAGCGATTTGGTGAAGTTTGGAACTCAGTCAAAAAAAATATTATCAATAAATGGAGCAACTGTTGATAGTGGTTGGTTATATTCAACTAAATTAGATGGAGATAAACAATATAATGGTGATATAAATAATATACAACTGGAGTTTTATAGTGTAGATGGAAGTCCAAATGTCTGTGAAATAAGATATGATAGTACTTCTAAAACATTAACATTAGTAGAGCCAACACCAGAAACAGGTACTGCAAGGACTAAGGTTTTATCAACACATGTGGATAAATTTAAAATTAAACCACTAGATGCAGTAAGTAATGCAGGAGGAAATCTTTCAACTACTACAGGAATTCAGTTTGTAATTGAATTGAAAATGAAAAAAGGATATTCAGATGTAAAGTGTCCTGTAAATGTAAATGTAAAGTTTAGAAATAAGGATGTAGTTTAAAATTAAAAATTTTATATTTCTTTAATTAATGTAACAAGAAGCACATCTTATAAAAATTTATAAGATGTGCATTCCCAATTAAGTAATTTTGTAAGAGGTTTTATACTAAAAAGGGGGATGAAAAAAGTGAAATTGAAATTGTTTAGAAAGGAAACTTGGCTTAAAAAGTCAACCTGGATTATAACTGGAGTCTTTTCAGTTACATTGTTGGGAATTGCTATTCCTACAATAAGTAAGGCAAATAATACTACCCCAGGTAAATTAGATGTATTGGAAATTCAACCAGGAAATAAATATGTGTTATCTGATAATGATTCAATAGATGTTACTCAAATGGATATGCCAACATTTATAAGTAAGGCTGAGGAATTATCAGGAAAATATGATGTAATTTATATAGGAAGAAATAATAATGGATTATCATCTAAATGGTCAACAGATACTCAATATAGAGATTATTCAGCTGGATTTACTCAAGAATGGCTAAAAGCAGATGGAAGTGCTGGTTTAGAAGGATCATTTGAAAAATATAAAGAAGAAAAAGAGCCTAATTTAGTTGATTATAAATGGAGAGGACAGGTAATGTGGTATGGACCATCAGGTAATGTTCCTATTAATGTTGATGGATGGGAGTGGTTTGGAAAATTCACGAGTAAAACAGCTACAATGGTTGAATATTATTCAGAAAATGATTTAACTACAAAGAAGCTTAATGAAATAAAGAATTTTACAGCTTCAGGTCAATTAGTGTATGTTGATAATAATGTATTTAATGATGATCTTAAAAACACAAAGTTATATCAATTAAAAAATACTGGTATAAAAGGAGTTAATGGAAATTTATCATCTGGAACTATTACTAGTGATTATTCTTCAATTTCAGAAACAAATAAGAGACCAGAGATAACTATAGTTTCAAGTCCTACTGGGGATACAGGAGAAAGAGGAACATTAGCTAACAGAAACTTAGAATTTAAATATAAAGTTAAGGGTAAAGATGGAGTAACTTATGGAACAAATCTTTATTTAGATTATGATGGTAATGGAATATTTACTAATGATGAAAAAGTTAATGCTACTACAGCAAGTGTAGATTCAACTGGAAATCAAGAAAATTCAACAACATTTAAATTAGAAACAGGCTTTATTGGATACTTAGACTGGAAATTAGAGGTGTATAATACAAATAAACCAAACATAAAATCTTATGTTATAGGCAATGCAAGTTTTAAAAATATCTTAGGAAAGAAAATGGACATAAAGGTACTACAATTAATTCCAAGTGAAAACTGTACATTAAATATGGATACTAATATTAACTTACAAGAAGGAGATCCATTAGAAAAAGGAAATACTAAATTCAAAAATTTAATACAACAAAATGAAGTGGTTTCAGATTATAATATTACTGTTGAAGCTATGAAAATATCAGATTTTAATAATAATTGTAAAGCAGATGCTAACTATTATAATAATAATATTAAGGGAAAAATAAATATGATAGTAATAGGATTTGCAGATAATTATGGTGGAGGAGAAGCTAATCAATTTTCTGAAAATGCACTAAATGTATTAGAACAGGCTAATAAGGATAAGTTAAGTTTATTATTCACTCATGATACTATGAATCTTGGAATATTAAATAACTCTGAAACAAGTGATAAAGTTGGAAATGATTATATAAATAATGAATTTAAATATTCTGGTTCAAGGCGTTTAACACAAAAATTTAGAGATATAATTGGACAATCTAGATATGAAGATCCATTCAATCCAAATTCAGGAATAACTCATGATACTTCTGCAGCTTTAGGAAATGGTAAGGCTACATTAGGTTCAACAACATTTGCAACTGTTAAATTATATTGGGATTATGCAAGATCAACTAAGGTACAAGTTATTAATAGATCTCAAATAACAGAATATCCATTTGCATTAAGTAATGATGAACTAACAGTAGCACTTACTCATGCTCAATGGTATCAATTAAACTTAGAAGCAGAAGATTTAGTACCAGCATATAACTTAAAAGCAGATACTTTAAATGCAGGAGATGCAAGAAACTTCTATTATACTTATTCTAAAGGAAATATAACTTATTCAGGTGCAGGACATAGTAATATTAGTGGTGATGAAGAATTAAAGTTATTTATAAATACTATGGTAAAAGCTATAAGAGGAGCTAACCAAGCACCAATATTAATGAATAAACAAGGTGAAAATATAATTGATGATAAAGTTATTAAAGTAAATTCAGGTGAGGAATTTAATTTTGTTACCAATATTTCTGATGATTCAAATCCAAAAGATCCAATAAATGTTACTGTACAAACAAGTGATGGAGTATTTATTCATAATAATAAAACAGTTTCATATCAAAGAGGTGGAATAGACGTTCCTTCAACATTAAGCAAGGAATATTTAGAAAATAATGCTGGTAAAACAATAACAATAACAACAACAGCAACTGATAAATATGGAGAAACAACAACAGCAAGCTTTGATGTAAAGATAATGATAGGTTCTATAACAGTTAATCATGGAGCATATCAATTAGAATATAAAGATGCTAATGGTAACTTATATACATCTCAAAATAGAACAGAAGATTCATTAACTGCTGAAGAAAAACAACTAGCTATAAATGAATGGTTAGGAACAACTCCAATATCTAATTCAAAGATTTCATCTGGAATGAATGTAGCATATTATGCAAATGTTCCATTTGTAGCAACAACAACAGCTTATGCTAATACAGTTTTAACTCTTGAAGTTGATAAAAACTTAGGTGTTGATGGAGAAATAGTGGTTTATACTAGAAATGGAGAAGAACTTACAAGATTAACAACTATGAACAAACAAGAAGAAAATACTTATACTGCAGATTTAGGTGAATTAATTAGCCAAAAGACAGATATAGTTGTAAAATATGTAGCTAAGCCATTAATTCAACCAGAAGATACTAGTACTGTTACAGCAAATGGAATACAAAGTTCAACAGGAGAAGCAATAGATTTTACTAATACAATTAAAGTAAATGTTGCAGGTGAAGATAAGGGAACTAAGAGTGCAACAGTTACAGTTGGAAGAGTAGTTTTTGATAGACCATTATTCTAAAAATTTATAAAGAAGCCCAAAAGAGAAATCTTTTGGGTTTCTTTTTTTAACCTTAAGTTTTATAATTAAATAAATTAGAGTAATTTTAAGGAGTGTGATTTTATGAATTTTAAATTTAAAGACAGAGAATATAGTCTAGATAAAGAAAACTTAGATGTATTTTTTAATGATGAAGAAAATCCTATTAATAATATAGATGAAGAATTTATTTTAAATCTTTTAGAAGGAAAGGAATTAGATTTTGAAAAGGCTTATTATAGCTTTCCTTGTGAATATTGCAAAGATGAAACAAAGAAAAAGCCTTTTCCTTTTTTAGAATATCATTTTTATTTATATACTAAAGATAATAATTATGTAACTAATTCTTTAAAAGTTGAAGAAGAAGAAAGTTCTTTTGATGAATTAGAAAGGTTAGGAAAGGTAGATGATAGCTATATAGTAAGCATTATTGTTTGTATTGATTGTAGAAAATATTCAATAGAAATAGAAGAGTTTGAAATATAACTATGGTAAATAAAACCACTATGAAAGAATTTATATATATTTTAGAATAAGCTGATAGCAATTAGTAGTGAGGTGATAGTGGTGAATGAAGAAATTTTAGATAAAAACAATAAATAGTTAATTAAAAAAACCTCAAAATAGGATATATACCATACTTTGAGGTTTTTCTTTATCTTAATTTTAAGATAGCAAGTGTTACTAATATAATTCCAGATATCCATGATAGATTGGTATTTATTTTTTTTACTATTTTATTGCCAATAATATGTCCAATAGAAATACAAATTAATCCTAAAATAAAGCATAAAATAATAGTTTGAATAAAGCTTACTTCTCCAAGGCTACTTCCAAAGCCTACTGCTAAGCTATCAAATGATAGAGCGATTGAAAGATAAAAGGCTTCTTTTGGAGATAGTGTTTTTGATTTATCATAGTCTGCAATTGTCTCATCTGCATAAACTTGAAGAACAAAGTTCATATCAAATAGTTTAAATGTGAGGGGCTTGTCTAAACTCCTTTTCTTTTGAATAAAGGCTTTAAAAATTCCTTCAAATAATCTATATATACCAATAATAAACAATATAAAAAAACTTAGAATTACTGCCAAATTGTTTGGTAAAAATTCTTTTATAAAGCCTCCAAAGAATAGTGAAATTCCGAGCATTAATGCTCCTATAAGGCTTATTATAAAAGAAGATATAAATGGTATTTTAATTTTATTTGTGCCATAGGCTATGCTTGCAAAGAAAGCATCTAGGCATATGGAGGTTATTAAAAGTAGTGATTCTATCATTCATTTTTACCTCTGTGTACTAGTCTTATTATATACTATGGAGAAGTTAAAAAATCAGTTACTAAAAGTTTTACATAAAATGAATAATAATATATAATTAAGGTAAAAATCTAAAATATATTTAGAAATAATTTTTATTGTATTAGTAGTTTTTAATAAAAGTTTAAAATAACGGAGGATGAGTATGTACAAAATTATTGCACTTGATATGGATGGAACTCTTTTAAATAAAAAAAAGGAAATTACTCCCAAAACAAAGGAAGCTCTTCAAAAGGCTAAGGATAAAGGTATTAAGATTGTTTTAGCTTCTGGGAGACCAATAGAAGGTCTTTATAAGTATTTACATGAACTTGATTTAGTTCAAGATGGTCAATATGTTTTAAGTTATAATGGATGTTTGGTTCAAGAAACAAAAAGTAAGAAGATTATTTGTGAAATGGGTCTTAAGGGAAGTGACCTTTCTTATACATATGAAATAGCTAAAAAGTTAAATGTAAATATACATGCTTTTTCTGCAACAAGAGGGCTTATTACTCCTAAAATGAATACATATACTAAATATGAAGCAGATATGAATGGAATTGAAGCGAATGTTGTAAGCTTTGAGGATTTAGACCCAAGTGAAGATATAATTAAAATTATGTTTATAGATGAACCTGAAATTTTAGAAGAAGCTATAAAGAAAATGCCAAAGGAATTATATGAAAAATATACTGTTGTTAGAAGTGCTCCATTTTTCTTAGAAGTTATTAATAAGGAATCTAATAAGGGAGTAGGTTTAAAGGCATTAGCAGATAGTTTAGGTGTTAAAGAGGAAGAGGTTATTGCTTGTGGAGATGCTAGTAATGATTTAGCAATGATAGAATATGCAGGTTTGGGTGTAGCCATGGAAAATGCTACTGATGATGTTAAGGAAATTGCAAATTATCAAACAAAGAGCAATAATGAAGATGGAATTGCAGAAGTTGTAAATAAATTTATCTTATAAACTTTATTATTGGCTTAGAAAGTTATTTAAATGATATAACTTCTTGATAGTATAAGATATTTTCTTTGCTTAAAAATCTTAAAAGATATAGCATAAAGAAATATGAACATAAAATATAGATTTAATTTTATAAATTACTGAGTAAGGAGTTATTGCATAAAGAATTTTAAGCACAATATTATAGTACATTTTATATGACTAAAATGTACTATATATTGTGTGAATATTTGTTTATGCGATAGCTTCTTATATTTTGATTGCTGAAATTATAAAGTTAGCCACCTAAAGTTATATCTTGGTGATTATACCATTCTAAAGCTTCTTGTAAATGTTCTGGTTTATAGTCTGGCCAGTAATCATCTATAACATAGAAGTCTGAATATACTGATTGTATTGGGAGAAAGCCACTTAATCTTCTTCTTCCTCCCCATCTTATAATTAAGTCTATTCTTGAAACATTTTTTGAGTGGATAGTGTTTTGTATGGTTTTTCTTGTTTGGTGACCTTCTATCATGTCTAAATCCCATTCCCATCCATAGTTTATTAGAAAATTAACTCTTGTTTGTCCTGTGCCAAAAACTTGAGGAGTTGTAAATTTTTCTAATTCCTTTGGAAAAGAGGGAGATTTAGTGTTTCCAAGGACTAATATTTCTGCATTTTCTTTTGTTATTGTATATACAGATTTTATGCAAGCATCTATAAAAGCTTCTTTTTGATATGAAGGTCTTTTTGTATTATCTGTTGTAAAGCCATAAAAGGTTATTTCTTTTATTCCTAATTTTTCACATTGTTTAAATAGTAATAATCCAGGGGTTATTCCTAAATTATATCCTTTATCTTTTGAAAGCCCTTTAGAAACAGCATAACGCCTATTTCCATCAGGTATAACTCCTATATGATTAGGTATTCTCATTTTTTTAAACTCCTTATATTAAGCATTTAGTAATAAAGTTATTATTACTAAAAATATCATATTTTATACAATATTTTTTTAATAGTATTTACTTATCAACATTATAGATTAATAGTATTTGATTATGGCAAGGGTTTATATTAAAATGTAAATAGGGTTGTATAAATACAGTGAAAGTAGGAGGAGTAAATTAATGGCTGTTAATGTTAAAAGACAAAGCGAATTAAAGGAATTAGGATTTTTACTTCAAAATGATAAGGAGCACTTTGCAGTAAGAATATTAAGCAAGGCAGGAAATTATACTACTGAGGAATTAGGAAATATAAAATACTTAGCTGATAAGTATGGAAGAGGGTATGCTGGAGTTACAACAAGACTTCAATTAGAAATTCCTTGGATTAAGGATGAAGATGTAGAAAAGTTTAGAAAAGAAGCAGATGAATTAGGATTAAGATATGGTGGAACAGGACTTAAGGTTAGACCATTAGTTTCTTGTAAAGGAACAGTATGTCTTCATGGTAATATTGATACTCAAGAAATATGTAGACAACTTGAAGAAAAGTATTTTGGAACTGATACTCCAGCTAAGTGCAAGATAGGTATAGTTGGTTGTGCTAATAACTGTGCAAAAGCAAGTATAAATGATATAGGTATAGCAGGAAGAAATGTACCTAAGTATGTTGAAGAAAAATGTGTAGGATGCGGAATGTGTGTTAAGGCATGTAGGCAAAAAGCACTTAAACTTGTTGATAAGAAAATAGAATTTAACAAAGATTTATGTGTAAATTGTGGAGGATGTGTAAGAGCATGTCGCCCTGGTGGATTTGTTTCTATGGAAAAGGGTGCTGAAATATTTGTTGGTGGAAGATATGGAAGAGGCATGAGTGTTGGTACTTCTTTAGGAAGAATATTTAAAGAAGATGAAATTGTACATGTTGTTGATAAGATAATGGAGTATTATAGAGCAAATGGACAGCATCGTGAAAGAATATGCCATGTAATGGATAGAATAGGTACAGAAAAATTTATAAATGATATTTTAGAAAGTTTATAAAATATACATGTTAAACAAGCTATTGCATAGTTAATTATATTGTGCAATAGTTTTTTCTTTTATTTAGAGCAAATAAAGGGCTAATATATCTATTTTGCTTTTTGTTAATTAAATGTATATGATAAAATAGTATATAATAAGCAAATAAGTTAAAAGAAATAAAATACATTAAATAAATTTAACAAAAACTATTTACAAATTACCTCACTTAAGTTAATCTAGTCGTAGGAGGTGATTTTTTTATGAAA
>CACZYK010000055.1 GCA_902785295.1 uncultured Clostridium sp. | reverse complement strand
TTATATGTAGATGTAAAAGATGGTAATGGAAAAGTAACAACAAAGACAATGAGTTATGTAGTAAGTGAGAAGGTAGTAGCCCCAACAATAAGTTCATTTACAACAAATAAAACATCACCACAAGCAGCAGGAGCACAAATAGTGTTAATAGCAGAAGCAACAGGAACAGGAACATTACAATATAGATTTAGAGTAGGAACAGCAAATGGAAATTCTTCACTTATACAAGATTATTCAACATCAAATTTAGCAGTATGGAATGCAAATTATGTAGGAACTAAGGTGTTGTATTTAGATGTAAAAGATAGTAACGGAAAAGTAACAACTAAAACAATAAATTATATAATTAAATAAAATATAATTTATAAAAAGTAGAGTGTTTTAAGGCAACTTAAAGCATTCTATTTTTTTGTTTATAAAGTTTATATTAGTGAATTGATATTAAAAATATGATATAATTTAAATAATCTAAATTTAACATATATGTAAATGGAGGAAAATAATATGTCAGTATTAGTAACAGGAGGCATGGGTTATATAGGAAGCCATACAACGGTAGAATTATTAAAAGCAGGAAAAGATGTTATTATAATAGATAATTTATGCAATAGTAGTATAGTAGTAAAAGATAGGATAAAAGAAATAACGGGAAAAGAAGTAAAATTCTATAATGTAGATTTGACTGATAAGGAAGCTGTAAAAAAGGTTTTTGAAGAAAATTCAATTGAATCAGTAATAGATTTTGCAGCGCTTAAGAGTATTACATGAATAATATGGTAAGTTTTTTAGTTTTACTTGATATTATGAAAAAAAATAATGTTAAAAATTTAGTATTTAGTTCATCTGCAACAGTATATGGAGATGCTAAAACTATGCCAATATTAGAAAGTTTTCCATTAACAGCTACAAATCCATATGGAAGAACAAAGCTTATGGCAGAAGAAATACTAAGAGATTTAGCTGCTTCAGATTCTTCTTGGAATATAGCAATATTAAGATATTTTAATCCAATTGGAGCTCACGAAAGTGGAATTATAGGAGAAGACCCAAATGGAATACCAGATAATTTAATGCCTTATATTACAAAGGTTGCAGTTGGAGAATTAAAAGAATTAAGTGTATTTGGCAATGATTATGATACTATTGATGGGACAGGTGTAAGAGATTATATACATGTTGTAGATATAGCAATAGGTCATATAAGAGCTTTAGAAAAATTAGAAACTAATTCAGGATTAGTTACTTATAATCTTGGAACAGGAAACGGTTTTAGTGTTTTACAACTAGTTAAAGCATTTTCAAAAGCTTCTGGAAAGGAGATTCCATATAAAATAGCTCCAAGACGTCTTGGGGATGTAGCAATTTGTTATGCAGACCCATCAAAAGCAAATAGAGAATTAAATTGGAAAGCTGAAAAGTCTTTAGAGCAAATGTGTGAAGATTCATGGAGATGGCAAAAAAATAATCCTAAGGGATATAGAGAGTAAAATTTGACAATATTTTATAATAAGAATAAAATAAAAAATTAGAATAGAAGTAATAAAAAAGGAGAGTATAAAATGGGAAATTTTAAGTTTACTGAAACTAAAATAAAGGGTGTTTACATTATTGAACCAAAGGTTTTTGGAGATAACAGAGGTTATTTTATGGAAACATATAACAAAGAGCATTTCGCAGAAGCAGGATTAACAATGAATTTTGTTCAAGATAATGAATCAAGTTCAAGCAAAGGTGTTTTAAGAGGATTACATTTTCAAACAAAGCATACTCAAGGAAAACTTGTTAGAGTTACTAAGGGAGAAGTTTTTGATGTTGCAGTAGACTTAAGAAAAGGCTCTCCAACTTATGGTCAATGGGAAGGTGTTGTTTTATCTGCAGAGAACAAGAAACAATTCTATATTCCAGAAGGATTTGCACATGGATTTTTAGTACTTTCAGACCATGCTATATTTAATTATAAATGCACAGATTTTTACTGCCCAGAAGGAGAAGGGGGAGTTCTATGGAATGACCCAGATATAGGAATAGAATGGCCTTTAGAGGGAATTGATAATATAATTCTTTCAGAAAAGGATAAAGTTCATCCAACTTTAAAAGATTTAAATGTACCATTTCAATATAAATAATATAATAAAATTTTAATTTTTAAAATGTTATGACTGTGAGATATGTTAATACCACACAGTCATAACATTTTATAAGGATATGGGAGAAAATTTATGGGAGTTTCAGTAGTAATTCCAAATTACAACGGAGAAAAGTATTTAAAAAAGTGTTTAGATACCTTAATGGAACAAACATTAAAACCAGAAGAAATAATAATAGTTGATAATAATTCAAAAGATAAAAGTTTAGAAATAATAAATAAATTTTTCAAAGATAAGGTTACATTAATAAAACTTAATGAAAATAAAGGATTTAGTGTGGCTGTAAATGAAGGAATAAAGCATAGTAAAAGTGAATTTGTAGCGTTATTAAATAATGATACAGAGGTACATAAAGATTGGCTTAAAAATTTATATGAGTGTATAAGTAAAGATGAAAAAATATTTTCATGCTGTAGTAAAATGCTTAGGTATGACAAGAGAGATATTATAGATGATGTTGGGGATGAATATACAATATTAGGTTGGGCAGTTAAAAGAGGAGATGGAAAACCTTCTAGTTTTTATAATAAATCTGAAGAAGTTTTTTCCTCATGTGCAGGGGCTGCTATATATAGAAGTTCTGTATTAAAAAAAATAGGATACTTTGATGAAAATTTTTTTGCCTATTTAGAGGATATGGATATTTCTTATAGAGCAAATATTTTTGGATATAAAAATTATTTTTGCCATAATGCAAAGGTATATCATATAGGAAGTGCAACTAGTGGAAGTAGGCATAATGATTTCAAAGTAAGGTTAGCTGCTAGAAATAATATTTTTTTAATATATAAAAATATGAATTTTATTCAAATTGTAATAAATTTTATATTCATTTTGCTTGGGATTTTGGTAAAATGGATATACTTTATAAAAAAAGGATTTGGTAAAACATATATAAAAGGTATAATAGAAGGGATAAAAAATAGAAAGAAAATAGAAAAGATAAGATTAAAAAATAATAGTCACAATTATTTAAAGGTAGAAAAGGCATTATTTAAAAATACTTTTAAACTTTTAAAGAAAGGATAATTTATGATTAAAGAAAATCAAAAGCTATTAAATAGAACAATAGTGTTATTAGATATAATAACAATCTTTTTAGCATTTCTATTAAGTTGGTACATTAGAATACATAGTGGACTTATAGAGGTAGAAGGTGGAGTTTTAAGCTTTAAGGAATTTCTTATTCCTGTTTTGGTTATGATACCAGTATATTTAATTATTTATAATTTTAAAAGGCTTTATAATGCAGAAAGAATGGTATTTTTAAGCAAAGAGCTTGGAAACATTATAGTAGCAAATGTATTAGGGATATTAATATTTACTGGATTATTATTTGTAACAAAACAAATAGACTATTCTAGAACTTTTCTTGCAATCTTCTTTTTATTATGCACTTTTTTCACAGCAGCAGAGAGAGCTGGTATAAGAGTTATAATGAGAAGAATACGAAAAAAAGGGTATAATACAAAATATACTGTTTTTGTTGGATATAGTGATGGAACAGAAAAGTTTAATAAGCTTATAGAAGAAAATATTCATTGGGGTTATAAGGTTTTAGGAATATTTGAAAATTACAAGATAAATAATGATAATATTCCCTACCTTGGAACAATTAATGATTTAGAAAAGTATTTGTCTGAGAACAGAGCTGTTGATGAAATAATAATAACATTAGAAATAAAAGATTATGATAAGCTTAAAGGTATAATTTCTGTTTGTGAAAAGCTAGGAGTGAGAGCTCAAATAATTCCTAGTTACTATAAATATCTTCCTGCAAAGCCATATGTAGAAGAAATTGGTGGGATACCACTTATAAATATGAGATATATACCTTTAGACAATATATTAAACAAAACTATAAAAAGAGCAGTAGATATTGTGGGTTCTTTAGTAGCAATAATATTATTTTCTCCTGTTATGCTTATTGTTGCAATACTTATAAAGTTAACTTCAAAGGGACCTGTTATATTTAAACAAGAAAGAATCGGGTTAAATAAAAAGCCATTTATAATGTATAAATTTAGAAGCATGAAAATGCAAGACCCAGAAGAAGAAAAAAAAGATTGGACGACAAAAAATGATAGCAGAAAGACAAAGATAGGTACATTTATCAGAAAAACAAGTATTGATGAATTACCTCAATTTTTTAATGTGTTAAAAGGTGATATGAGCTTAATAGGACCTAGACCAGAAAGACCATTTTATGTAGAGAAGTTTATGAATGAAATTCCTAAATACATGGTAAAGCATCAAGTAAGACCTGGAATAACTGGATGGGCTCAGGTTAATGGATGGAGAGGGGATACCTCAATAGAAAAAAGAATAGAATGTGATATTTATTATATTGAAAACTGGAGTTTTTCATTTGATATAAAAATTGTATTTTTAACAATATTTAAAGGTTTTGTTAATAAGAATGCATATTAAAATAAGGAGGAAATTATGAGCACGGCTAAAAAGAGAGGATTAATTTTATTAATAGCATGCTTTGTCGCAGCTTTATTATTTGCAGCGGCTAATAAATATTATAATGTACAACCAATAGAATTGAATATACAAATAAAATCAGATAGAATGGATAAGTTTCAAGTATATTATGATACTATAGGTGATAAAAGTTGGAGCGAAGAAAATTCAGAAAGTATTATATATAGCGGTTCTAATAATATGGAAGAATTAAAATTTAAAGTTCCTGTTGATACAAAAAATATAAGAGTAGATTTTGGAACTTCTCCATATAATATAGAAGTTGGGGAATTTTATTTTAAAAAGGGAGAATCTTATGCTATTTCTACTGATGATATAGATAAAGAATTTGATATAGAAGTTAAGAATAAAAATGATAAATTATTAGTAGAAAATAATAGTAATGATTCTTACATAGAATTAGAAAATGTAGATAGTATTTTATCTAATTTAGGAGGAAGAAATGTTGTATTATCTACAATTATGATGGTGGTTTCACTATTATTAGGATTAGCTATGGGAAAATCACTTATGTGGGCAAAGGAATCTATAAAGTTTGTAAAATTATCTTTAAATAATATCTCTATGATAAAGAGTTTATCAAAGAATGATTTTAGAAATAAATTTGCTTCATCTTATTTAGGAATAATATGGGGATTCATACAACCTCTTGTTACTATTGCAGTTTATTGGTTTGTATTTCAAGTTGGTTTTAGATCAACAGATGTAGGAAATGTACCATTTATATTATGGTTTATTGCAGGTATAATTCCATGGTTTTTCTTTTCAGAAGCTTTTCCATCTGCTACAGGTGTCTTTAATGAATATAGCTACTTAGTTAAAAAAGTTGTGTTTAAAATAGAAATATTACCATGTGTAAAAATTATATCAGCATTATTTGTGCATTTATTCTTTATTTTATTTATATATATTGTGTCAACTGTTTATGGTTATTATCCAGATTTATGTTCTTTACAATTTATTTATTATTGTTTTGCTATGATAGTATTAATTTATTCATTATCAATAATAACTTCATCTATAGTGTTATTTTTTAAAGATTTAAGCCAAATAATAGGAATTATTATCAATGTTGGATTTTGGGCTACTCCTATAGCATGGCAGTTAAATATACTTCCTGATAAATTAGCATTCTTCTTTAAATTGAATCCTATGTACTATATTGTTACAGGATATAGAGAGGCATTTATTTATAAAATATATTTTTGGCAAAGACCCTATGCAACACTATATTTTTGGTTATTCTGTTTAATAACTTTATTGGTAGGAGTTAAAATATTTAATAAGTTAAGACCACATTTTTCAGATGTTATTTAGTGAGGTATTAATATGAGTGTAGTTATAAGAGTTAAAGATTTAGTTAAAAAGTACAATATTTATGATGAACCTATTGATAGATTAAAAGAGATATTTTCAATAAGGAAGAAATCATATCATAGGGAATTTGTTGCATTAAATGGATTAACCTTTGATGTTGAAAAGGGTGATGCTATAGGGATACTAGGTAAGAATGGATGTGGAAAGTCAACACTACTAAAAATGATAACAGGAGTATTAACACCAACTTCAGGTACTTTAGAAATAAAAGGAAAAATATCTGCAATATTAGAACTTGGTGCTGGCTTTAATATGGAGTATACTGGACTAGAAAATATATATCTTAATGGTACAATGATGGGATATACAGAAGAACAAATGAAAAAAAGAGTTGATAGTATAGTAGAATTTGCAGATATTGGAGAATTCATAAATCAACCAGTTAAGGTTTATTCAAGTGGTATGTTTGCAAGACTTGCCTTTGCTGTAGCAAGTAATGTTGAGCCTGATATACTAATTGTTGATGAAGCATTAGCTGTAGGTGATACTAGATTTCAAATGAAGTGTATTGAAAAAATGAAAAAACTTAAAGAAATGGGAACTACAATATTATTTGTATCTCATGCAACAGAGCAAATAAAAAGATTTTGTAATAAAGCTATATGGATTAAAGATGGTAAAATAAAAGCACAAGGAGAATCTAGTGAAATAGCAGATTTATATGAAGATTTTATGAAATATGGTGAAGTTGATAATAAAAAAGATGTAAGAATAGAAGAAAAAGAAAACAAAGTTGAAGAAAAAATAGAAGAAATTGAAGAAGATAATGGAGAGTTTAAATTACCTAAGAATGAAGATACATTAGCATCTATTGGTGAATTAAAGCTTAATAAAGATAAATTTAAAACTTTTGATCAACTTGAATTAGAAGTAACCTATGACATATACAAAGATAATATAGAAAGTTTTTTGTTAGGAGTAGCAATATATACACCTAATAGAGAATATGTATTTGGACCTAATACATATCTTGAGAAAGTTAAGATACCAACAACCTTTGGACGACATAAAGTTATTTATAGAATACCTAGGTTGACTTTGTTAGGAGGTACATATACATTAGATGTTGGAATTTTTACTGATGAAAGTATTGTTAATTTAGATTATAAAACACAAGCTTGCACATTTGTTGTAACTAATAAATATATTTCAGAAGGAAAGTTTTATATAGACCATGAATGGAAAGTAATAGAATAATGTAAAACAGTAAAAAACGGAAAGGACTATTGTTATGAGTGATTTAATAAAAGAAGGTAAACAAGAATTAAGTATACGAGTAGGAGGAGAGCCAGTAGATAAGATAAGTATAGGAGTAGATAAACCATATACTTTTAAATATAATTCTAATACATTTAATATAACAAAAATTGAAATGTTTTTCTCAGAAACGGATAAGTTTAATGGTGAAGTTAAAATTGAAATATTTGAAGAAGAATATAATAGTTTAGTTGGGGAGGCAATATTTGAAGACTTAGAAGATGGATGGAATAAAGCTATTTTTCCATCAACAGATGGTATTTTTGAAACTCCTCTTAAAATAAAAATAAGCATAAGAAATGGTGATGGAACTAAGGTATACTTAGGAAAAGATAAAAATAATGATGTCCCTATGAAACTATATTATGTTGAATATGAAAGAGAAATTTCTTTAAGATTAGATGAATATGTAAAGAGTATTAGAAAGATATATAATTCTCCAGGGTGGAGATTTTTAGTAAGACTATATAGGATTAGAGATATTATTTTTGGATTTTTCAAAGGCATAAAAAATATAGGAAAATTCTTTGTTATACTTGTAAAAAATATTAATATTTCCAATATAACAAGAGCAAAAGATTTTATTAAAGATAATGGATTTAGAGCTTTTTTAAGTAAGGCTTTTCATAAGTTAAAGGGTGATAGACTTCAATATAGTTCATGGATTAAACAACATATTGCTACAGAAGCAGAATTAGAAGAACAAAGAAATCATCATTTTGATTATGAGCCATTAATAAGTATTTTAGTCCCAACATATAAAACCCCAAAACATCTATTAGTAGAAACTGTAAATTCTGTATTAAATCAATCTTATTCTAATTGGGAGTTATGTATAGCAGATGGAAATTCTCAAGAAGAATATCTAAAAGAAATGCTTGATGAATATTCAAAAAATGATAAAAGAATAAAGGTTAAATATCTTGATGAAAATAAAGGTATAGCAGGTAATACTCAAGAATGTTATCATATGGTCTCAGGTGATTATATAGGATTATTTGACCATGATGATTTATTAGAACCAAATGCTTTATATGAAGTTGTTAAAGCCGTAAATGAAGATAGAACAATTGATTTTATATACACAGATGAAGATAAAATAAATGAAAAGAGTAATTATAGATTTGACCCTCATTTTAAACAAGATTTTGCTATAGATACATTTAGAAGTTATAATTACATATGTCATTTTTCTGTATTTAGAAAAGACCTTATGGATAAAATAGGTGGTTTTAGAGATGGATTTAATGGAAGTCAAGATTATGATATAATTTTTAGAGCAACAGAAAATGCAAAAAATATCCATCATATTCCTAAAATACTTTATTCATGGAGAGTTCATTCAGGTTCTACAGCAGGAAATCCTAAAAATAAGATGTATTGTTACGATTCTGCTAAAAAGGTACTTAATGAAGAATTGGCTAGAAAAGGAATTAAGGGAATAGCAAGAGATGGTAAATATATAGGAACTTATGAAATTGATTATGAAATCATTGGAAATCCAAAAGTATCTATATTAATACCAACTAAGGACCATATTGATGATTTAGATAGAACTATAAGATCAGTTATAGAAAAAACTGAATATAAAAATTATGAAATTATAGTAATTGAAAATAATTCAGAGCTTGAAGATACTTTTAAATATTATGAAGAGATACAAAAGAAATATAATAATATAAAAGTAGTTACATGGGAAAAAGGATTTAACTATTCTGCAATAAATAATTTTGGAGCAAAATATGCAACAGGAGAATATTATCTTTTATTAAACAATGATGTTGAGGTAATTAATAAAGAATGGCTTACAAAAATGCTTGGTTTAGCACAAAGAGAAGATGTAGGTTGTGTTGGAGCTAAGTTATATTATCCAGATAATACAATTCAACATGGAGGAATTATAGTAGGTCTTGGAGGAGCTGCAGCTCATGCACATAGAGGATTTAACAGAAAGGCATATGGATATTTCTTAAGACTTGGAATAACTCATAATTTAAGTGCAGTTACTGGAGCTTGTTTATTAGTTAAAAAATCTGTTTATGATGAAGTTGGAGGGTTAGATGAATCCTTTGAAGTAGCATATAATGATGTTGATTTTTGTCTTAGAGTTTTAAAAACTGGAAGAGTAAATGTATGGACTCCTTATGCTGAATTATATCATTATGAATCAAAGAGTAGAGGAAAAGATGATTTAGCAACTTCTGAAAGATTTAGAGGAGAATTTAATAGATTTAGAGAAAGATATGCAGATTTCTTAGAAAAAGGAGACCCTTATTATAATCCAAATTTAACATTAGATAAAGAAGACTTTTCATTGAATACAAAAATTTAGTACTTTTAGGAGGACTAGAAATGTCAATATCAGTAATATGTCCATTGTATAAAGGAGAAAAATATATAAAAGAATTAAACACTTCTCTTAAAAAGCAAAAGAATATAGAATTAAAAGAAATAAATTATATAGTTACTAAAAGTAAAGAAGATAAAACAGTAGATTATTTAAAAGAAATAAATGCAACTTATGAGCTAATAAAACCAGAGAGTTTTTCACACAGTTTAACAAGAGAAAAAGCTGCATATAAAGCAAGTGGAGATATTATAGTTTTTATAACACAAGATATAAAAATATTAGATGATGATTTCCTTTATAAGTTAACAAATGATATTGATAAAAATATATGTGATGCATCATTTGCAAAACAAATTTGTGATAATAAAACAATAGAAAGATATACTAGAATGAGTAATTATCCTGAGGAAAGTAGAATTGTATCAAAAGCAGATGTTAAAACTTTAGGAATAAAAACTTATTTTTATTCAGATGCAGCAGCAGCCATAAGAAAAGATACTTTTGTAAAGCTAAATGGTTATGATGGAAAAGTGCTATTAACTAATGAGGATATGTATATATCATATAAGCTTATTAATAATGGATATAAAATAAAATATTGTGCTGATGCTAAAGTAATTCATTCTCATGCATATACCTATAAATCATTATTTAAAAGATATTTTGACCAAGGAGTATTTTTAAAGCAACATGAATATATAGAAAATTCTGGAGCTAATAGTAGTGCTATGCAATTAGTGAAATTTGTTGCTATAAATTCATTAAAAGAAAAAAATTTTAGAGCATTTTTTGATATAATACCTAACTTTGCAGTAAGATTTATAGCAAATAAATTAGGACATAGATATAATAAGCTTTCTAAAGAAAAGGTATTAAAATATACATCAAATATAAATTATTGGATGAAAGAAGTGTATAATAGATAAATTTATGATATAATTTGTAAGAGATTAATAAAATGAGGTGAAGAATTTGAAAGGTATAATATTAGCTGGAGGGTCTGGAACAAGACTATATCCTGTAACAAAAGCAATGTCAAAACAAATGGTTCCAATATATGATAAGCCAATGATTTATTATCCAATGTCAGTACTTATGTTGGCTGGAATAAGAGATATTTTAATAATATCAACACCAAGAGATATAGTTAACTTTAAGGAATTGTTTAGAGATGGAAGTGATTTTGGATTAAATATAGAATATGCAATACAGGAAAAACCAAATGGTTTAGCTGAAGCATTTATAATAGGTGAAGACTTTATTGGGGATGACAATGTAGCACTTATATTAGGAGATAATATATTCTATGGACAAAGTTTCACATCTCATTTAAAAGTAGCAGCTTCATTAGAAAAGGGAGCATATGTATTTGGATATTATGTTCAAAATCCAAAAGCCTTTGGCGTAGTTGAATTTGATAAAAATGGAAAGGTAATTTCTTTAGAAGAAAAACCTGAAAAGCCAAAGTCAAAATATGCAGTACCAGGTCTTTATTTCTATGATAATTCAGTAGTTAAAAAAGCTAAAAGCTTAAAACCATCACCAAGAGGCGAATTGGAAATAACTGATTTAAATAGATTGTATATGGAAGAGGGAGACTTAAGAGTACAACTTTTAGGTAGAGGTATGGCATGGCTTGATACAGGTACTCATGCTTCAATGCTTCAAGCTTCTAACTTTGTAGAGGCAGTGCAAAGTACACAAGGAACTTACATAGCATGCCTAGAAGAAATAGCATATAAACAAGGCTGGATAAGTGCAGAAAAAGTTAAAGAGTTAGCTAAGCCATTACTTAAGAGTGGTTATGGAAAGTATTTAATGGAAATTATTGAAGAATAATTAGGAGAGATTATTTATGAAAATATTAATTACAGGTTCAAAAGGTCAACTAGGAAATGAACTTCAAGATATAATAAAAACAGGTAAAGCTGAAATTGGAGAAGTTAGTGATGTAATAAAAAATGCTAAAGTTGTAGCAGTAGATGTTGATGATTTAGATATAACTAAATTAGAGCAGGTAAAATCTGTTTTAAAAGAAGAAAAGCCAGATGTTGTTATAAACTGTGCAGCAGCTACAAATGTTGATGGTTGTGAAAGAAATCAAGAATTAGCATTTAAGATAAATGCTATAGGACCAAGAAACTTAGCTATGGTTTGTGAAGAAATTGGAGCTAAATTAGTTCAAGTTTCTACTGACTATGTATTTAGTGGAGTTGGAGAAAAGCCTCTTGCAGAATTTGAAATGCCAGCACCTTATAGTATATATGGAAAGACAAAGCTAGCAGGAGAAAACTTTGTTAAAGAGCTTTCTTCAAAGTATTATATAGTTAGAACAGCTTGGTTATATGGAAAAGTAGGAAAGAATTTTGTTTATACAATGGCAAACTTAGGTAAAACTAAAGAAGTATTAACAGTAGTAGATGACCAAAGAGGAAATCCAACTAATGCAAATGATTTAGCATATCATATACTTAAATTAATACAAACAGAAGAATATGGAATATATCATTGTACAGGAAATGGAGAATGTAGTTGGTATGATTTTGCATCATTAATAATGGAACTTGCAGGAAGAAACTGTAAGGTTAATCCTTGTACATCAGAAGAATATGCAAAAATGAATCCAGCATCAGCAAAAAGACCAGAATACTCATCACTAGATAACATGATGCTTAGATGTACTGTTGGAGATGAAATGAGAGATTGGAAAGATGCTTTAAAGAGCTTTTTAAAGGATAATCCTAATATTTAAAAATAAATTTATATATGAAAATAGGCTTTTAATATAATAAATTTTAAGGAGTGTTAAATTTAATGAAAACTTATTTAGTAACAGGTGGAGCAGGATTTATAGGTTCAAATTTTGTATTGTATATGCTTAAAAAATATGATGATATAAGAATAATAAACTTAGATAAGCTTACTTATGCTGGAAACTTAGAAAACTTAAAATCAATAGAAGGAGATAAGAGACACATATTTGTTCAAGGAGATATATGTGATAAGGAATTAGTATCTTCATTATTTGAAAAATATGATATAGATTATGTTGCTCACTTTGCAGCTGAATCTCATGTTGATAGAAGTATAAGAGAACCAGAAGTATTTGCTAAGACTAATGTTTTAGGAACAGTAAACTTACTTAATTGTGCAAAAAATGCTTGGGAAACTGAAGATGGATGGAAGGAAGGAGTTAAATTCCTTCATGTTTCAACTGATGAGGTTTATGGTTCATTAGGTGAAACTGGATACTTCTATGAAACAACACCACTTGACCCTCATAGCCCATATTCAGCAAGTAAGGCTGGTTCAGATTTAATGGTTAAGGCATATGGAGATACTTATAAAATGCCAATAAACATAACAAGATGTTCAAACAACTATGGACCATTCCAATTCCCAGAAAAGTTAATACCATTATTAATAAATAATTGTCTTCAATTAAAAGACCTTCCAATCTATGGAGATGGATTAAATATAAGAGACTGGTTGTTTGTTGAAGACCATGCTAAAGCAATAGATATGGTTATAAACAATGGAAGAGTTGGAGAAGTTTATAATGTTGGTGGACATAATGAAAGAACAAACCTTCAAATAGTTGATACTGTTATAAGATATATTCATGATAATGTAGATGAAAGAGTAACAGAAAACTTAAAGAAGTATGTAGCAGATAGAAAAGGACATGATAGAAGATATGGAATAGCTCCAGATAAGATAAAAGAAGAACTTGGCTGGTATCCTGAAACTTGCTTTGAGGTTGGAATAGTTAAGACAATTCAATGGTATTTAGATAATCAAGAATGGATGAAGAATGTAACTTCTGGTGATTATCAAAAATATTATGAAAAAATGTATAAATAAGATATTAATGTAATAAATAGGGGTTGTTACATAAAAGATATAAACATAATATATAGGAATATTTTATTTACAAAATTACTTTATATTGTGTGTATATATTTTGTAACAACCTTATTAATTTTATTTTAAATATGGAGATATAGATAATGGCTAACTATGATAAAAAAAATAAAATAAAAAGAACAGAAAAGATAACTTTTTTTACCATACTATTTGTTTATTCTTTCTTATTAATATTTTATGTAACAAAAAATCTAAAAAATATAACAAAATACGAGTTTAAATCAATTATTATTATTATTTTTATATTAATGGTTGTATTACAATTTTTTATATTTTACAAAAAGTTAAAAATAGAAAATATGTTTGTATTAATAGCTAGCATCTTAGGAATTATACTAATGTTTGCATTACCACCATTACAAGGACCTGATGAGAGAGTTCATATGGTAAGGTCTTATGATTTGGCTAAAGGAAGGGTGTTTTTTACAGGGAGTGAAGATGCTTTATTGCTTCCAGCAAGTATGGAAGAGTATACTACAAAAATCCATCATATAAAGATGGCTAGTAACATAAATGAAAAAATAACTAAAGAGCAATATAAAGTGGCAAAAAAAATTCCATTAAATAAAGAACTTTTATGGCAATATGATGCAGATAAAACAGAAGCATATTCAACAATAGCGTATATACCTCAAGCTTTAGGAATGTTTATAGAATTATAAACTTTATATTCTGGCTTACTATTTGTTATATTGCATTAAAAATAATGCCAATAAAGAAAGAACTTATGATGTTTGTAATGTTAATGCCTGTATGTATGCAACAGGCAGTAATTTTATCTCCAGATGCCATGTTAAATTCTTTTAGCTTTTTATTAATCGCATATATATTGAATATAAAATATGAAAAGAAGAATTTTACAATAAAAAATTTCATAGTTATAGTATTATTATGTATAGGTATTGTTTCTGTTAAATTACCATATGTCTTAATAAGTGCTATGATATTAACAATTCCAAAAGAAAAGTTTAAAGGAAAAAATACAATTACAAAGGTTAGAGCATTTTTTTTAATAATTTTCATAGGATTTTCAACATTTTTCTTATGGACTAAATTGTCAGAGCCATTAAAAACAGAGGATGAAATAAAAATAACTGAATATCAAAGACAAGTTTTAATAAAAGAACATAAACCTTTAAGAGTAGGACCTCCTAAAGAAGAGAGCGATGATTCTGTAGGTTACGTCTATACTATCAAACAAATCGTTTTTCATCCTATAGAATTTACAAAGTTGGTGTATAGAACAATAAAAATGCAAGGAGTATATTATATAAAGACATTTGTTGGATATTTTGGATGGCTTAATGCTATTGCTCCTAATTATATAATTATATTATCTAGTATAACATTTATTTTTTTAATATTAAACAAATCTGGAAAATATAATCTAAAATTATGGGATAGATTTATATATTTTTCTATAGGAGGAGTATTAATTTTAATTTTATTTATATTGCTTTATAAATGGAATGGAGCAGACTATACTAAAGTAAAATATTTTGTAGGAAGTATTCAAGGAAGATATTTTTATCCATTTATTATACCAATTATGCTTAGTTTATCCTTTGATAAATTAAAGGTTAATTTGAAAAAAATTTCTTGGCTTATACCATCAATTTCAATATTTATATTAACTATTTGCAGTAATGTTATTTTAATAAGATACTGGATTTAAATATATATAGAAAAACATAAAGTTTATTTGTTGTAATCAAAAAGACTTTATGTTTTTTATTTTGTTTTTTTAGAAAAATCTATTTGTTGATAATACTAATAAAGTTTATAGAAAAAAACAACTTTAAAATTAAAAAGTTTAAGTTTTAATTGGTAATTTAAAGAAAGTTTAGTATATAAAAACATAGATATTTAAAGGCATTTATGATAAAATTAAAAAATAATTTAGTTACAAAAAAGAAACAAAAAGGAGAAAAAATGAAAAAAAAAAATAATTATAAAAAAAATCTATTAAAGATTTTAGGAATAATATTATCTTTATTGATTTTATGGTTTATGGGAAATCAGTTTGTAAAAAATTGGCAAGACATAAAGCCATATTTATCAAATATGAAGATTGGTTGGTTTATTATATCTATAATTATGTATGCAATAGTATTTTTATTAACAGGATATAATTGGTCATATCTTTTATGGAAAATGGATTCAAAGCTTGATAAAATAGATTATTTAGATATTCATATGACATCTGCATTGGCTAGATATATTCCAGGAGGCATATGGAATATAGTTGGAAAAGCATGTATGTGTACTAATAAAGGTGTTGATAAAACAGCAACTACAGTAAGTATGATTTTAGAGTATGTATTTCAAATAATTTCAAGTTCACTATTTTTAATATTTTTTGTTCCTATATTGTTTAGAAATAATACTAATTCATCTTGGATTATAGCTATAGCTGGAATATTAATAATATTAACAATAATCTTTATTCCTAACATAATAAAATTAGGAATAAAGATTATTAGTAAATTATTTAAGGATAATACTGGTGAAATTAAGCTTGAAAAAAATTATGTGTATAATGTCTTAGGAAGATATGTAGGAGTATGGCTTTTAACAGGTATAGGATTAATTATATTAGTTGTAGCTTTTTCTAAAGTAGAAGTGATTCAAGGAATATACTTAATTTTATCTTATCCAATATCATGGGTAGTAGGATTTCTTAGTCCTTCTCCAAATGGGATGGGAATTCGTGAAGGTGTATTAGGAGTACTTTTAGGTGATACTTATAATTATGAATTGCTACTTTTAATAACACTTACCTCTAGAATATGGACTATTTTAGGTGAAATAGTAGCATTTGTTGGTTTTAAATTGGTATATGGAATTAATAAACGAGGAAAAATAAAATGATAGATTTAGTTAAAAATAAAAAAGTGTTATTTATAACAACTAAAAATTTAGATTATATAAGAAATTCCCAAGAAATAAATATTATTAAGAAAAATAGTAAAACATATAAGATAATAGGTTCTAAAGAAAAAAGTTATCTTAGGAGAATAATAAATGTTTATTGGAATATTTTAAAAACCTCTATAAAAGATTTTGATTTAATATTTATTGGCTTTGCACCACAGTTAATATTACCAATATGGAATTTTAAACTTAAAAAGAAAAAAATTACTATAGACTTTTTTATATCAATGTATGATACTTTGGTATTTGATAGAAAGAAAATAAAAGAGAATAGTATATTTTCAAAAATTTTAAAAGCTATAGATAAAAGAACAATATTACTAGCAGATTATATAATTTCAGATACAAAAGAGCATGGTAAGTATTTTATAGAAGAATTTAATGCAAATAAAGAAAAGATTAGTGTTTTATATTTAGAAGCTGACAAAAGTATTTATTATCAAGAAAAAATAGAGAAACCTTATAAAGTAAGAGATAAATTTATTGTTTTATACTTTGGAAGTATACTTCCTCTTCAAGGAATAGATATAGTACTTGGAGCAGTTGACATATTAAAAAATCACAAAGAAATATTTTTTTATATAATAGGTCCTATACAACAAAAATATAATAAAGTTGAAAGTGACAATGTTGAATATATAGATTGGCTTTCTCAAGAGGAATTAGCAAAATATATAAATTTTTCAGATTTATGCCTAGCAGGTCATTTTAACAAGAATATAAATAAAGCTAAAAGGACTATTCCTGGAAAAGCTTATATTTATGATGCAATGAATAAGAAAATGATTTTAGGAGAAAATCCTGCAAATCACGAATTATTTACAGAAAATAAAGGGAAATATTACTTTGTAGAAATGGGAAGTTCTAAAAAATTAGCAGAAAAGATATTAGAAATAAAGGAAGAAATTTAATATTTTTAGGAGGATGAAAAGATGAAATTGATAATTCAAATTCCTTGTTATAATGAAGAAGAAACACTTACAGTTGCTTTAAATGATTTACCTAAACATATTGATGGAATTGATGAAATTGAATACTTAATAATTAATGATGGTAGTAAAGATAAAACTGTTGAGGTTGCAAGAAAGTGGGGAGTTCACCATATTGTTTCTTTTAAAAGAAATAAAGGATTAGCATATGGATTTATGGCAGGCTTAGATGCTTGTTTGAGAAATGGTGCAGATATAATAGTAAATACTGATGCAGATAATCAATATTGTGCAGATGATATTGAGAAGTTAGTAAGACCTATATTAGAAGGAAAGACAGATATAGTAATAGGGGAAAGACCTATAGATGAAACAGAACATTTTTCTCCATTAAAAAAGAAACTTCAACACTTTGGAAGTTGGACAGTAAGAGTAGCTTCTGATAGTGATATACCAGATGCACCAAGTGGATTTAGAGCATATAGTAGAGAAGCAGCTATGAGAATGAATGTAGTTAATGAATATACATATACTCTAGAAACCATAGTACAAGCAGGGAGAAGTAAAATTGCTATGACTTCAGTTCCAATAAGAACTAATGCAGAATTAAGACCTTCTAGATTATTTAATAGTATGTTTGGGTATGTAAAAAAATCTATGGTTACTATAGTAAGAGCCTTTATGATGTATAAACCTTTAAGATTCTTTTCTATTATTGGTGGAATAATATTTTTAATAGGATTTTTAATAGGAGTAAGATTTTTAGTATTTCTTGCACAAGGAGAAGGAAATGGGCATGTACAATCCTTAATATTAAGTAGTACTTTATTATTACTTGGATTTGAAACATTTATTGTTGGACTTCAAGCTGATATTATTGCAGCAAATAGAAAAATATTAGAAGACATTCAATACAGAATAAAAAAGATGGACTATGACTCTCATAAAGAGTAAAAGTTATTAATTTAGGAGAAACCATGAAAATACAAGATATAAAAGAATTAAAAGTTTTTATAAAAAATAAAAAAATATTTAATTCAATAAATATTTGTGTAACAATTATTTTTTTAATAAGTTTAATTCTAATACAAAAATATCCCATTTTAGCACCAAATGTATCAATTTGTGTAGAGTATGATTATGTGCCAGATGGAACAGTTTCAGAATTTGAATTTGAAATGAAAGATGAATACATAGATAATGTTAGTGCAACAACTAAAGCTTTTAATGATAAAGCCATATTTAATATTAATCCAGAAGCTTTTAAGGCAGATAGTATTAAATACTACATAGGAAATGTTGAAGAAGAATTTTCTATTAAAAATATTAAATTTTATAGTGGAAAGTTTTCAAAAGATGATTATTTAATAGGAGAAATAAACAGTAAGGAATTAAAAGAAAATGTAATTTTTAATGGCATAGATGATTATGAATATTCAAATAATAATTTAAATATAGCATCTTCAAATCAAGATTCAAATTTAGAGTTTAATAAGGCTTTAATAGAAAAATATAAAGAAATTATAAATAATCCTTGGAAAATAAAATTATTTTTAACAGTAGTAGTAATCTGTATTTATTTTATATTTGTTTTAGCTAGAGTTTTACCAAAAAATCAAAGAAAAAAATTATATGTTTATTCAATATCTTTAATAGCTTATATTATTATTACAATTTTAATTTTTAATAAACCAGATTTATTAAAGGCTAAAGAAATAGGAACAAATAAAGAAAGTGATATAGTAGATATATCCTTAACAAATGAATCAAAGAAAAATTTTATTATAAAGAAAGATGGTCTTAAAGGCATCAATATTAACTTTAATATAAAAAATACTGCTGTTTCATCTGATGAAGGGGATATAATAGTTAATGTTTATAATTTAAAAAATAATGAAAAAATTGGAGCTGAAATGTTCCCAATATCAGAAGTAATTGAAGAGGGAAATAGAAAAATTATTTTTGATGAAGAAGTAAATAATGGACAATATTATTTACTTGTTAAAGGATTAGGTGAAAATTTAGATGATATAATAACTCTTAAAGGATACACCAATAATTATTATGAAGATGGTAAACTAGATATAGAAGGCGAAGAAGCTGATGAAAATTTAGATTTAGATATGGAATTTATGTATGAAGTCGTAAATTACAAAATGCTTGTTTGGGTAATTGTTTCTATATTATTTTTGTTGTGTATATTAATAATGGAACAAAAGAATTTTAAGATATCATCTAAACATTTAATTATTTTAATCTACTTTTTAGCACTTACATTTATGTGTTATCAAATTAACTTTTATGAAAAGAAGGTTGGAAATACTCCAGATGAAATAACACATATTTCATATATAGCATATTTAGAGGAAACAGATGAATTAATACCTGACTTCTCAAAAATGAAGGTTTTGAAAAAAGCGTATAATGAAAATGAAAAAAACTATTATGAATTTAGTGAAGTTACAAATCAGTTAGGGCATCCTTCATTATATTATCATATAATGAGACTTGCTAATGGAATAGAAATTAAAGATAATGGGTTTGTAATAGATTTTTCTAAGTTACATTCTTTTTCTATAAAAATGGGATTACTTTCAATTTTAATAATATTATATATAGGATATTCAAGAATTAGTAGAGATGTCCCAGCATTTCATTTATTATATGTATCAATAATAGCTAGTATTCCTATGTTTACATATAATATTTCAGGTGTAAATAATGATACTTTAACATTATTAGGATGTGCTATTTTTGCATTAGGAATATTACGACATTCGGAAAATAAAAATACATATATAACATATATATTCATAGCGTTAGGGATGTGTATGACTCTTCTTGGAAAAGTAACTGCTGGAGCTATTCTTGCTATAGGCTCTCTTATATATGTTATTTGGAAGTGTTTAAGTGAAAAAAGCACTAAATCAATTTTTAATAAAGAGTTTTTAATAACAAGTCCTATATACTTGATGGCAATAATATATTTCTTAAAGTTATATTTAGAACAGGGACTATTTCAGCCAATGTTAAAAAGCATTGACCCTGAGACTTTTTATAATTCAGTATTCTATGTGGATTTTGCAAACAGAACAGCTAAATCTGTTGGAGAATATTTTATATATTTTTGGAAGCATTTTTTTGCAAGTTGGACAGCAATTGCTTCTCATATTGCATTATTTAAGGAAACATCTTGGTATGCTTTTGATCGTATAGTTCCAATATTAATATGTTTTACTCCCTTAATTTTGTTTGCATTCAATAAAGAAGCTAAATATATAAAATCTATGATAAGCTTATATATAGCTACTGTATTAGTTGCTTTTTTACAGTTTTTTAATGGATTTAAAGGATTTTTTTACACATCAGGGTATTTAGGAGCATATCAAAGTAGATATTATTTATGTATTATTGTTATATTAGCTTTTATAGTTATACTTATATTGCAAAAGTTATATGATAAAGGAAAAGGAAATAATAAAAACTTAGTGTATGAGTTAAAAGGTCATATGTGTGTTAATACTAAAAAAATTTCAGTTATAATTGCTATAGTTATGTCAATATTATTAATTTATGGAGATTTCATATATTTTCTTTTAAATTTTACTTCGTATAAATAAAATTTATCTTTTCTATCTCAAAAAGATAAAATAATATAAAAAAGCTCAGTTAAAAATACTTAAAAGTAGTATGTTAGTAATTGGGCTTTTTATTTTTTAAGTTTTTTGCTCCAATTATATTGTTAAAACAGTATTGGTATAATTTTCCTAAAAAGTAAAGTGACAAATTCACACCTTTCTGTTATTAGACAATAAGAAGAAAAATAAGTATAATTGACATAGTAATAAATTATAAAAAATCAATAAGGAGAAGTATTATGAGTAGTGAATTGATTTCAGTTATAATGAGTACTTATAATGAGCCAGAGGATTGGATAAGAAAATCAATAGAATCTATATTAAGACAAACTTTACAAAAGTTAGAGTTTTTAATAGTATGTGATAATCCTAATAATAAGGAGTTAATAAATTTATTAGAAGAGTATAAGGAAAAGGACAATAGAATAAAACTTATATTAAATGAAGAAAATATTGGATTAACTAAGAGTTTAAACAAAGCACTTAACATGACAGTAGGAACTTTTATAGCTAGAATGGATTCGGATGATATAGCAATAAGTGATAGATTGGAAAAGCAACTAAAGTATCTTAAGGATAATAGTTTAGATTTAGTTGGGTCAGGGGTAGTGTGTATAGATGAAGAGGAAAATGAGATAGCTACACTTAATAATCTTCCTCAAAATAATGAAGCTTTTAAAAAAAGAATAATATATAATAATTGTATGCCTCATCCAACATGGTTTGGAAAAGCAGAAGTATTTAAGGAAAATAGAGGATATAGAGATGTTCCTTATGCAGAGGATTATGATTTTTTATTAAGGTCTCTTGATAAGGGATTTAGATTAGGAAATATAAAAGAAGTTTTACTTAGATATAGAATGAGAAGTACGTCCATATCTAATAAGAATGGATTAAAACAGTTTTTAATATCTCAAAAATTGGTGGAAAGATATAAAAATGAGACTATAAGTAATAAAGATACCATAGAAGATGTGAAAAATATTATAACTTCTACAACAAAAGATGATGAAGAGGAGTATTATAAAGCTTCAACATATTTTACTCAAGGAGCAATGAAAATAAAGAGATTTAATCCAGTAGGTGGAGTTTTAGTTCTTAGAGCATTTACTTCATCAAAATATTATAGAAAGAAAATAAAATGTTATATAAAAGGATTAGTATAGAGGTGTATTATGGTTAAATTTATTGTAAACAAATTAAGAAAATATGGTTTATATGAAACTAAGTTCGTAAAATGGCTTAAGCTTTGTGCTTTAAGGTTTGTTGGAAGAAAAATGAAAAAATATGGATTACCATGTTTAGAAAAGTTTAATAGTATAATGGATGAAGCTAATGTAAAGTATTGGGTTGATTTTGGTACTTTATTAGGAATTTATAGAGATGGAAAATTTATAGAACATGATTTTGATATAGACCTTGGAATGTATGCAAAGGACTATAATAAAGATATTGAAGCTCTATTAGTAAAGAATGGTTTTAAAAAGATAAGAGAATTTTATGCATATGGAAAGCTTTCAGAACAAACATGGAATTGGAATGGAGTATTAGTAGATTTATTTTTATATAAAGAAGAAGAGAATGGAGATAGAATATTTATATATAATTTTTATACCGATGGAGAAGCTAATAACATAAAAATAGATGATAAAACTTCAAAGTGTAATAACTTAAAAGCTCAAGCTTGTTATTGTCCTAAGGTTGATGTTATTGTAAAGCATGATTTTAATGGTGTAAATGTAAGTATGCCTGAAAATACAGTAGAGTATTTAAAAATGAACTATGGAGATAACTTTATGACACCAGATAAATATTGGGATACATCTAAATCAACTAACATAGAAGAAGTTGAAGATATAGTTATGGAAGAATATTTATATAAAATCTAGTATAACCTTTTATGACATAAGGTTACAGTATTGTAAATAACAAATTATATCTTTATAAATGTCTATATGTTATAATCAATATATTGTTATAAAAATATTAAATATGTTAAAAGTTTAGTATATTTATTTAAAAAGGTGATATATATGAAAAAAGATTTTTTGAATTTTAGTGTAGGACCAGTTCAAATGTATGAAGAAGAACTAGAAATTGGGGCTAAACAGCCACCTTACTTTAGAACAGATGAATTTTCAAAGATAACTTTAGAAAATGAAAGAATAATGAAAAAATTAGCAAAGACAGAAGATAGTTCAAAGGTAATATTTCTTACAAACTCAGGAACAGGAGCTATGGAAGCTGTTGTTATGAATGTATTTACAAAAAATGATAAAGTGTTAGTTGTTAATGGGGGAAGCTTTGGTCATAGATTTGTGGAACTATGTGAAATTCATGAGATTCCATTTGAAGAGATAAAATTATCTTATGGACAAGCTTTGACTAAAGAAATTTTAGATAAGTATAAAAACAAAGGGTTTACAGGATTTTTAGTTAATGCACATGAAACATCAACAGGAGTATTATATGATTTAGATTTGATAGGAAACTTCTGTAAGGAAGAAAATATATTTTTAGTTGTTGATGCTATAAGTGCATTTTTAGCAGATGATATAAATATGAAAAAAAATAATATAAATGTCATGATAACAGGTTCACAAAAGGCATTAGCACTACCTGCTGGAATGGCTTTAATTGTTGTGGATAAAAATGCTATTGAAAGAATAGAAAATAATAATGTTAAGAGTATGTATTTTAATTTAAAGGATTATTTAAATAATGGAAAAAGAGGACAAACTCCTTTTACTCCAGCAGTTAGTATAATACTACAATTAAATTCTAGATTGAAAAGAATAGAAAAAGAAGGAATAGACTCTGTAATTAATAGAACTAGAAAAGTTGCAGAAAGCTTTAGGGAAAAAATAAAAGGCTTACCATTAGAAATAGCAAATGAAACTCCATCAAATGCTGTTACACCATTAAGACCAACAGGAAAAATGACAGCATATGAAATATTTAAATATATGAAGGATAATTATAATATATTTTTATGTCCAAATGGTGGAGATTTAAGTGAAACTTTATTTAGAGTAGGACATATTGGAAATATTTCAGATGAAGATATAGAGACGTTAGTAAATGCTTTTAAAGATATGAATGAAAAAGGAGTGTTATAGATGAGGGCACTTATACTTGCAGCTGGAAGAGGTACAAGAATAAGCAGATATTTATCAGGAAGACCTAAATGTACAGTAGATATAGGGGGAGGAATTACTCTTATAGAAAATACTATAAGACAGCTTAAAGGAATGGGAATCCATGATATAGGACTTATATTAGGATATAATCAGGAAGTAATAAGAGAAGTTTTAAAAGAAGAACAAGATATAAAATTTTATTATAACCCATTTTTTGATGTGACTAATAGCATTGCATCAGCTTGGTTTGCAAAAGACTTTATCACTGATGAAGATGATATTATGATAATGAATGGAGATGTTTTTGTTGATGATTCTTTATTAGAAATCATAAAAGGTGAAACATTAAGTCCTGTTCTTTTTTGTGATGAAACAAGAAAGGAAGAAGCTGATTATAAGTTCTATTATGAAGATAACAAGCTTTTAAAATATGGAAAAGAGCTTGAAGGTGATGATATAACTGCAGAGTATATAGGAATTGCAAAAATAGGAAAAGAGTTTATAAATACATTTAAAAATAAGCTTGAAGATATGATAAGCAAACAACAGCATTATTTATGGTGGGAAAATGCTTTGTATGAGTTAAGTAAAGAAAAAGATATTTATGTTAGAGATGTAGAAGGAAGATTTTGGGCGGAAGTTGACTATATGGAAGACTATGAAAGAATTCTTAAGTTTAGAGATTACAATATTAAGTTTGATATAAGCATATGCAAAAATAATTAAAGAGTAGGATATTATTATGTATGTAGTAGCAGATTTAGATGAATGTAAAAAGTTAATGGTTGAAACTTTAAAATTCATAGATGATGTATGTAAGAAAAATAATATTGAATATTGTCTTGAATTTGGAACATTATTAGGAGCCTATAGACATAAAGGCTTTATTCCTTGGGATGATGATGTAGATATAGCTATGACAAGGGAAAATTATAATAAATTTATAGAATACATGAAGAAAAATAGCAATCCTTATTTTTATTTACTTCATAAAGATACAAAGGAAGGATATCCTTTTGAATTTGCAAAGGTAATGATGAAGGATACAGCTGTTGTTATTGATGATGATGGAGCAAATATGATAATGGATAGAGGCATTTTTATCGACATATTTACATTAGATTTTTATAAAGAAAATGTTTCTAGAAAATACAGAAAATTTATAAGACAAATTGAAAATGCAAGAAAAGAATCTGTAATAGAGGCTGTAAATTCAAAGCTTTATAAAATTATTTTTAAAGCTTTTAGAATGGTGAGTAAAATTTTTATTCCATTTAACTTAGTAGAAAGGGCAAAGAAGAAGTATATAAGTGAAGATGGTAAGTATATAGGTTTTGCAATTGAACAAACTGATGAGATGATTTGTGAAAGAAAATATTATCTTCCTTTAAAAGAAATAGAATTTGAAGGATATATGTTTCCTTGTCCTAATAATGTTGAACATATTTTAGAATGTGAATATGGAAATAGCTACATGGAGCTTCCACCAGAAGAGAAGAGAGTAAGGCATTTTGAATATGGTGCAATGGAAGAGGATGTAGCTAAAAGGTATAATATAGATATAACAGGAAGAAAAAAATATAGTTATGAGGATATAATAAATAAAGGAGGAGAACATGAAGGATTTATTAGTAATAGTACCAGCCTATAATGAAGAAATGAATATAACTGGTGTTATAAATGAGTTAAGAGAAGACATTCCAGAGGCAGATATTTTAGTTATTAACGATTGTTCAACAGATAATACTCCAAAAATATTAGAAGAAAATAATGTAAATTACATAACAACACCTTTTAATTTAAGATATGCAGGAGGTGTACAAACTGGTTTTAAATATGCAGCAGCAAAGGATTATAAATATGTTGCTCAGTTTGATGGTGATGGACAACATGTAGCAAGTGAGTTAAATAAAATGTTTCAAAGAATGAAAAAAGAAGATGTTGATATTATGATAGGTTCAAGATTTAAAGAAAAGACTGAATATAAGCATGCTTTTTTCAGAATGATAGGAACAACTTTATTTCAAAAAATAATAAAGATGGCATGTTCAAAGGAAATAACAGACCCAACTTCAGGTCTTCAAATCTTAACAAAAAAGGTATATAAAAAGTATGCACAAATTAACAATTATCCAGAATATCCAGATGCTAACTTAATTATAGAAATGCTTATGCAGGGCTATAAAATTGAAGAAGTACCTGTAAAAATGAAAGAGAGAATATATGGAGAGAGCATGCATTCTGGAATATGGTCACCAATATCATACATGATAACAATGTTTTATAGTATATTCTTAATACTTATAAAATATAGAGGAAAAAAGAAAAAAATAGTAGGTGATACAAATGGCAACTAGAATATTTTTTATATTTTTAGCAATAGCATTTATGTTTGTAATATTATCAAAGGTTAAAAAGAAAAGATTTTTTGAGAGAGAAAGCTTTCTTTGGTTTTTAGGCTCAATATTAGCAATTATATTAGCAGCCTTTCCTAATATAATAAAGGTTGTAGCTAAGTGGACTGGAATTGAATATCCTCCTTCAGCATTATTTTTAGTTGCAATTATATTTTTATTATATTTACTTTTTAGACAAAGTGAACAAGTCAGCCTTCTTAAAGAGCAAACAAAGGATTTAGGTCAAAGATTAGTAGTTCTTGAAAAATTACTTCAAGAAGAAAAAGAGAATGATTTAAAATAAACATAGAGTAACTTGTTATTTTAGCAAGTTACTTTTATATTTAGGATAAATTTATGTAAATAATATTGAAAAAGTTACATTATAATGTTAACATGAGTCTATTAAAAATGGAAATGAGGTAGAATTTTTTTGAGTAAGTCATTAGCAAAAAATACTATATATAAATTAATACTTAATATCTTTAATACAGGTCTTCCTTTTATATTAGGAATGTATATAACTAGAGCATTAGGAAAAGAGCAATATGGAAATTTCACATATATACAAGGAATATATCAATATTTTTTAACCTTTGCAACTTTTGGAGTGTATCAATATGGCTTAAGAGAAATAAGCAAGGTTAGAGATGATAAAGATAGGTTGTCTAAGGCATTTTCAAATATATTTATAATAACATTATTATCAAATCTATTAGTTGGTGGAGTATATATATTATCAATGCACCTAATATTTGGAAAAGTTAGTATTTTGCATAATATAGCAATAGTTATGAGTATAAACTTTTTTGCTAATATATTTTATGTTGAATGGGCTGCAGAGGCTTTAGAAAGATTTGACTTTATAACAATAAAGACTATTATAGTACAGACTATATCATGTATGGCAACAATAATTTTAGTTAAATCAGCAAAAGATGTTGTTATGTATGTATTAATATTAGGAGTTACATTATTTTTAAATTATTTTGTAAGCTTTATATTTATAAAAGGAAAAATAGATTTTAATTTTAAAAGATTGAATTTAAAGAAACACATAAAACCTATGTTTTTAGTTGTAATACTTACAAATGCAAGTATTTTATATACTAATTTAGATAAGATAATTCTAGGCGCTAAGGTTGGAAAGGTGTATGTAGGATATTACTTTATGTGTGTTGGAATTATATATGCAATAAATAATCTTTTATTAACCTTTGTTCAGGTTACAATACCAAGACTTTCGTATTATTTATCAAAAGGGGAGAAAGAAGTATATAATTCTTTATTAAATAAGATGTCAAAAATATATTTAATGATATTATTCCCAGCAGCTATTGGAGTTTCAGTTATTGGAAGAGAGTGCGTTTTATTATATGGTGGAAAAGATTATATAGATGCAATACCTCTTGGAAAAGAAAAAGAGCAGGTTATATGTGTATTTATTGGAGGTATAGTTAACCTAGTATTAAATTTTTTATGTGTATTTTTAGGAATATTTTCAGCAAAGGTGGCAATAACAACTACAATAATAGCAAATTTTGTGTTAGTAATATGTGAATATATTTATGTAAGAAAAAATTTAAATATTAATATAAATTTATTTGGATTAGATAAAGTAAAGTATTTTTTAATTTCATTAGTATTTATTCCAATAACAATATTTTTAAGAAGATATTTAGATGGAATGATTTTATTATTAATATCTATTATATTAGTAAATTCAATAGTATATTTACTTATATTGTTAATCACAAAGGATAAAATTATTTTTGAACTAATTAAAAATATAAAAGAAAAAGTAAAAAGATAAATATAGATTAAAAAGTTTTAATATTTTTTAATTTTATTGAAAATTTGTTTTGAAAAAGCTAGTTCTATTTTAGATTATAAGACGAGAAATAATTTAAATATGTAAAAAATGATAACTATGTGGTATAATAAATTCAATAAGTAAATTTTTGTTAATAGGGAGAGGATTAAATAATGAAAGTAAAAAAGGCTATTATTCCAGCAGCAGGCTTGGGAACAAGATTTTTACCTGCAACTAAAGCACAACCAACAATACAATTTATCATAGAAGAAGCAATTGCATCTGGAATAGAAGAAATTCTTATAATAACAGGAAGAAATAAAAAATGTATAGAAGACCATTTTGATAAATCAATAGAATTAGAAATGGAATTGGAGAAAGCAGGAAAAGAAGAACTTTTAGAGCTTGTAAGAGATATATCAGGAATGGTTGATATTCACTATATAAGACAAAAAGAACCAAGAGGATTAGGACATGCTATTTATTGTGCAAAGACTTTCGTTGGAAATGAACCTTTTGCAGTTATGCTTGGAGATGATGTAGTAGATAGTGAAGTACCATGTTTAAAACAATTAATTGATTGTTATTCAGAATATAAAACTACTATATTAGGAGTTCAAACAGTACCAGAAAATGATGTTTCTAAATATGGAATTGTAGATGGAATTCATATAGAAGATAGAGTATATAAAGTAAAAGACCTTGTGGAAAAACCAAAGGTTGAGGAATCACCAAGTAATGTTGCAATCCTTGGAAGATATATAATAACACCTCAAATATTTGAAATATTAGAAAATACAGCACCTGGAAAGGGAAATGAAATTCAATTAACAGATGCATTAAGAACATTAATAACTCAAGAAGCTATGTATGCATATAACTTTGAAGGTAGAAGATATGATGTAGGAGATAAGCTAGGATTTTTACAAGCTACAATAGAATATGCTTTAAAGAAACCTGAATTAAGAGATAATTTTATAGAATATTTAAATACAAAACCTTGGGAATCAAAATAGAATATAGATTATAAAAATATAAGCACAATATAAAGATTTTTTCAATTATATTGTGCTTATTTTTGTCTTATATGAAGTCATAGCTTGACTAATTTATAAACAATATATTTAATTTGCTTTTTTATTTTTCTTGTAAGGATAAAAAATATCCAAGGTATGTCCAAAAAGTAATTGCTATAAAGCTTACCATATAGATAAGATTACTTTCAAATAGATTTACAAAAACTAATCCAACAACTAATGAAAGAAGTACTTTATTAATTAAAGCATCTTTTTCATGCAAGGAATACCATTTTCTGTAATTATTTGTAAAAATATATTATGAAGTCTACCCATTTCTATTCCAGGAAGAACAACTCCTGGACGCATTGAATATACACTCTCAACTAAGGCTTCATTTCCAACTCCAATAAATAGATGTTCTTTTATTAAAAGATATGCAGAATACCAAAGTTCCTCTCTTCCGGATAAAAAGCCTCCTAATTTTTCATGAAATAAAGCAAATACAATAATACATATAATTGCAGGTATAGCTAGTATGGAAAATCTAAATATTTTGTTTTTAAATTTAATAAATATGAAAACAAATGGTATAGCTAATAATAATAAAATAGCACTTCTTCCTTTCGATACAAATACTGCTATAAATTGAATTAGTGTATTTATTAAGAAAAAATATTTACAAATTTTATTTTTACTTTTTAAAAAGCAGAAAATAGAAAGAAGAAAAGCTATTCCAGCAGATATAGCTAATGAATTTTTATAAACAAACAATCCCCATATTTTCCCAATTTCAGTTGTTCTTTGTGTATATAAAATTACTGAAATTAAAAAAGTTATAAACATAAAAATTGAAAATAAAGAAGACATAATATAAATTTCTTTTTCAATCTGTTCTTTATTTTTATCCTTATCTATATAAAATATTCCAGTCATAAAAATAAAATTTATTATCCATGTTTTTATATTGGTTGCATTTCTATAAAATATTAAAGTAAGTAGAAGCTCTAAAAATAGGAATATAAATATTGTTATTTCAACTTTATTTGGCTTTCTTTTTAATATTTTATAAATATGGTAAATAGATAATGAAATTCCCCATACTAATGAAATTTTTAAAAGTATATTTACAATAAATAAATCATTAAATGTAGTGATTAGAAGAAGAGTTGAGAAAATGTACAATAAGCAAAAATAAAAGTTATTCAAAAAAAAATTTAAAAATTTTTTTGTCATAAAAAATCTCACTTTCAATATAAATAATAATAAGTCTACAGTATTCTGATATTAGAAAAATAGGTGACATTTGCATCTAATTAAATTCTTTTAACTTAATACTGTAGACTACAAATTTTATCTAGGAATAAATCCTATTTTCTTTTGCATTTTTCTTAATACTTTATTAGCAACATAGTTAGCTTTTTCAGCTCCTTGCTTATAAATGCTTTCTAGGTATGTTTTATCTGCAAGAAGTTCTTTAACTTTAGCTTGTATAGGAGAAAGTTCTTCTACAATAGCCTCAGCAGCATCTTGTTTTAATTCAGCATAGCCTTTTCCTTTGTATGAAGCAACTAATTCTTCAGGAGAAGTTCCTTTAATAGCTGAAAGTATATTTAAAAGATTTTTAACACCAGGTTGGTCATCAGTATAATTTACAACTCCAAGGCTATCTGTTACTGCACGACTGATTTTCTTTCTTATAACATCAGGAGAATCCATAATTAATATGAAAGAATTTGGATTATCAGCAGATTTAGACATTTTCTTGGTTGGATCTTGTAAATCCATTATTTTAGCCCCTTCCTTTGGAACATATCCTTCTGGAAGCTTAAATGTAGGACTATAAGTATTATTAAATCTAGTTGCAATATCTCTTGCAAATTCCAAGTGCTGAGTTTGGTCCTTTCCAACAGGAACTAAATCAGAATTATATAAAAGAATATCTGCAGCCATTAAAACTGGATATGTAAATAAACCAGTGCCTATGGAGTTAGAATTACTTCCATATTTCTTAGATTTATCTTTAAATTGAGTCATTCTGCTTAATTCACCCATATAAGAGTTACATGTTAATAACCAGCAACATTCAGAATGTGCAGGAACATGAGATTGAATAAAGATTGTATTTTTTTCAGGAGATATTCCTGAAGCAATATAAATAGATAATAATTCTAATGTTCTTCTTCTTAAATCAGCAGGTTTTTGTGGAACTGTTATTGCATGAAGGTCAACTATACAATAATAACAGTCATATTCATCTTGAAGCTTAACCCAGTTTTTTAATGCACCTAAATAGTTTCCTAAAGTTAAATCTCCAGATGGTTGAATACCACTGAAAATAATCTTTTTATTTGTATTTTCAAGAGTTTCACTCATTAATAAACACCTCTTTCTAATTTTTT
>CACZYK010000054.1 GCA_902785295.1 uncultured Clostridium sp. | reverse complement strand
TTCCTTTGTGAAATTATGAATTTGTTTATGAATTGGATATTTCTCTATTACATCCCAAGATACTTGTTCATTTTCCTTCCATTCTGTGAATTGTCCAAATTCTGTTCCCATAAATAGAAGTTTCTTTCCTGGATGTCCAATCATATAAGTAAGATATAATCTTAATCCTGCATATTTATTCCAAAGATCTCCGTGCATTTTTTCAATAAGTGAACCTTTTCCATGAACAACTTCATCATGAGATATTGGTAATACAAAATTTTCTGTATAGTTATAATGAATAGAGAAAGTTATATTATTATGATGATATTTTCTGTATATAGGATCTAGTTTTACATATTCTAATGTGTCATTCATCCATCCCATATTCCACTTAAAGTCAAAGCCAAGACTATCTTCTCCATCATGCTTAGTAACATTCTTCCAAGCTGTTGATTCTTCTGCAATCATCATAACATTTGTATTAGATTCATCTATTACTTTATTTAGTTCTTTTAAGAACTCTATACCTTGAAGATTGCCATGGTCACCATAAATATTTGGAACCCATTCTCCTGGATTTCTATCATAATCTAAATAAAGCATATTAGATACTGCATCCATTCTTATTCCATCTATATGGAATTCTTTTATCCAATACATTGCACTAGAAATTAAAAAGCTCTTAACTTCTGGTCTTCCTAAGTCAAAGTTTGATGTTCCCCATCCCTTATTATCTGCTCTCCAAGCATCTTGATATTCATAAGTTGGAGTTCCATCAAACATATATAATCCATGTGCATCTCTACAGAAGTGTCCTGGAACCCAATCTAGAATTATTCCAATATTTCTCTTATGGAATTCATTTACAAGCTTTTTAAAACCTTCAATAGTTCCATATCTTGATGTTAATGAGAAGTATCCAACTCCTTGATAACCCCATGAAGCATCTAAAGGATATTCAATAAGAGGCATAAATTCTATATGAGTATATCCCATTTCTTCAACATATTCAGGAAGCATGTCTGCTAACTCATCATAAGTATAAAAACTTCCATCCTCTTTACGTTTCCAAGAACCTAAATGTACTTCATATATATTCATTGGAGTTGTAAAGAAATTTCTTCTTTTTCTCTTCGCTATCCAGTTTCTATCTTCCCATGTGAATTTTTCAGGCTTATATACTATTGATGCTGTATTAGGTCTAACTTCTGAACATATTGCATATGGGTCTGCCTTATATACAACATTATCCCATGGACTCATAACAGCATATTTATATTTTTCTCTAGCTTCCATATTAGGAATAAAAATTGACCATATTCCTTTCTTAGATACCTTTTTTAACTTATAGTTGTCATCTAGTTTAAATCCATTTGAATCACATACTAACCATATTTCCTTAGCACTTGGTGCCCATACTGTAAATTTTACTCCCTTTACACCGTTTTCTGTAACAAAGTGAGAGCCAAATAATTCTTGAGCTTCATATTCTTTTCCAGCATAGAAATTTGTATAGCTAACTTTTTTTGCCGTTGTAGTTTTTTTAGTAGTAGTTGTTCTCTTCTTTGTAGTCTTTTTATCTTCTTCTACTTCTGCTTCTTTTACTTCTGTTTTTTCTTCGTTACCTTTTTCTTTATCTTCTACTTTTGATTCTTTTACTTTTTCTACTTTATCTGTTGCTTCTTTTGTTTCTGTTTTTTCTTCATTATCTTTTTCTTTATTTTCTATTTTGGGTTCAGTTGCTTTATTTGTTGCTTCTTTTTGTACTTCTATAATAATTTCTTTTTCTTCTGTGGTTGATTTTTTCTTTGCTCTTGTCTTTTTAGCTGGTTTTGTTTCTTTAACTTCATCTTTATCTACTACACTATCTTCTTTAACTTGTACACTTTTTAATAATTCATTTTCTGAATCATCAGCTTTTTTTGATTTAACAGTTCTTTTTGGTTTAACAGCTTTTTCTTCTTCTTTTACTACTTCTTCTTTTATTGCTACTTCTTCTTTAATATCTACTTTGTTATCTTTTACTGCTTCTTTTTTTCTTGTTCTTTTGGTTTTTGGTTTTGTATTTTCACTTTCTTCTAGCTTTTCATCAGCTAAAGCTTTTTCTTCTTTCTTTTTTCTTACTCTTGTTTTTTTTGGTTTTTCTTCTTCTGTTGCTTTCACTGAAACAGATTCATCTTTTGAAAATGTTTCAATTCCTTTGCTTACTAATATTTCTTCTGATTTCTCAGTATTTAAATTTTCAATTCCTTTGTCATTTTTAGTTTCTGTCAATCTTATTCCTCCTCATCCTCTTAGAAATTATATAAATTAAACTTATATCTTAATTTTACTAAATTTTAAATCAATTTACAACTATTGTAAGTTATTTTTATATCTTTTCTCAATTTATTATCTCTTTATTATTAGATATCTTTATCTACTATACCTATATTATACTACAATTTTTTTATATATTATACATTTGCTAATTTTTTTATAGGATTTTTTCTTTATTATTCTTTAAATAAGATTATTTTAGCCAAGTTTCACTTATTCTCAGTAGAAACTTGACTTTTAATTTAATTATTTAAAACAAGTGAAAGTGAGTTATCTTGAAAAAATGTATTTGAATTATACAAATATATAATATCTGTGAATTCTTTTTCAGAAATTAATTCTTCAATGTCATCATAATAATATCTTGGATCTAACATTACTATTTCTGAAAAGAAAGGAGTCAAGAACTCTACAAAACTATTTGCATATGAATCTTTTATCATAAGAAGTTTTTTATCATTATTAACATTTACATTTTCTATTTCTACAAGGGGATGATTTCCATCTAAGAATAAATCATATTTATTTTTTTCTTTAAGCTTATCTGTATCATAAAATGATGCACTCTTTTTCTTTTCTTCTGTATATGTTATTACACTTTCTTCCTTTTCATCTTCATTAATATATACATAAATATCATCACCTTTTTTTATTTTAAATAATCCCTTTGAATATAATGTTCCATAAAATTCATCTGTAGCTAATACTTTTGTATAATCATCTAAATTTTTCTTATCTAATTCTAATTTTTCACACAGTTCTTCATAAGCATAATATGCACCAAGAGTTGTCCAATGATGGTCAGTTTTATAATAAATGTATTCTCTTTTATGAGAACGCATTGTCTCATATGGATAAATAAAATTTATCCTACTATCTAAACTTTTTTCAAATTCATCTACATATATCTTTTCATCTAAAATAGGTGCATTTTTAGGAAGTTTTTCTTTTAATACTGTTGATGATATTGGAATAAGCATAAATGTTGTATTTATATCACTATGCTTTTCCATAAAGGAATTTATTGCCTCTATATTACTTTTTTCATCTTCTTCATTTGGTTTTTCAAAAGCTTCAAATAAGTAACCATCCTTGCCTTTATAAACATTATTATTATCTTTTTTCATAAGTAAAGAATCTATTGAAGCTTTTATATTTATAAATTTTTCTCTACAAATAAACTGATCATTTTTATAGCTTTCATATTTTTTAGTATATCTTCCTTCAATTAAATTATCTATATCAAATCTAGGCTTATGAGTTAATGTTCTATTCTCCATAACTGAAACATCTGTATCACTTTTAAATAAATTTATAATAAATATTCCTTCTATAAAAACAATAAAAAAAATACTAATTAAAATATTATATGTTCTTTTCTTTTTATATGAGATTGATTTTCTTTTTGTGTGAAGGATCTTTTTCATATAATTTTCTTTTTCTATACAACTCTAATCTTTTATATAATTCTTTTTCATCCATAAAAATTTTACTCCTTAAAATCTAAAATATAAAAATGGATTGTAACTTGCATTAAGTAAATATGCTATTGCTAATATAAACAAAGTACATTGTATAATTATTGAAATTGCATATCCTCCTCTTGATTTTTTTATGCTATTAAATATATTTCTTAGGAAAGGTGTTGAAGCCAAAATAAGTATTATAAGCAATATAAAATTATTATTAAAATAATACTTAAAGTTTCCATCTATAAATTTATTTTTTCCTACAAAAAATAAAATTTTTATGTACTTAACAGCCCATGATAAAGTTGGTGCTGCAAAAAGAACCCATCCTACAATAACTATTACCATAGTATAAAGTTTTTTTACTAATACTGGTAATTTTTTTAAAACTCTTTCAAAAATAAACTTTTCAAAAATAAGAAATATTCCATAATAAAGACCCCATGCTACAAAGTTATAACTTGCCCCATGCCATAAGCCTGTAAGAGTCCATACTATTAGAAGATTTCTAAATTGCTTTAACTCTCCTGCTCTATTTCCTCCAAGAGGTATGTATACATATTCCTTAAACCAACTACTTAATGAAATATGCCACCTTCTCCAAAACTCAGTTACACTTTTTGATATATATGGATAATTAAAGTTTCTCAAAATAAATTTGCATAGTGTAAGCAATTGCCCCAAGCCATGCTGTTAAAACTGATATGCTTTCTAAATTTTGAGCTTGTATTGTATTCCACAACATTCCTATATTATTTGCAAGAAGAACTTTTTTTCCTAATCCTATTATAAATTTTTCAACACCTATTCCAAAATTATCAAAACTTTCTTTTCTATTTTTAAGTTGCCTTTGAATGTCTGAATATTTAACTATAGGTCCAGCAACTAATTGTGGAAACATTGTTACATATGTACTAAAATCTATTATATTCTTTTGTACTTTCACTTTCTTTAAATATACATCTACTACATATGATAAAGTTTGAAATGTATAAAATGATATTCCTATTGGAAGTGCTAGTTGTGTATATTTAATTGATACATGAAAAATATTATTTATTATTTCTATTAAAAATCCACAATACTTAAAATATCCTAAAATGAGCAAATTAACTATAATTGTTATTATAAGTAATGTCCTTTTCCCCTTTCCTTTTCTTATATTTATCCATAATGCCATTAAGTAATTAAAGATAGTTGTAAATATCATTAAAAAAATGTATATTGGTTCTCCCCAAGCATAAAAAACAAGACTTGCAATAAGTAAAATAAAATTTCTGAATTTTTTAGGAGAAATATAATAAATTGCTAATACTATAGGAAGAAAAGTAAAAATAAATATAATACTACTAAAAATCATTATTACTACTCCATTCTTATTTTATATAATCTTTAAATTCCTTTTTCATATCATGTGCATCTTCTGAGATAGCAAAAAATACATAATTTCCTTTAATAGATATTTCATAATTTTGCACAATTCCATATTGCTCTGGTGCATAATCTCTAAAGTTATCACTTTGTTTTTGAATTCTACTATCAATACTTGCTTCTATTGCATCTGCTTGAGAAGAACTGTCTTTCATTTTTATTATAAGAAGTTCACTTACTTCCATAGTTGAACTTGGAGTATATATACAAACTTCATCATAATCATTAGAATTAAGTCCATAATATCTTCTTAATGTCTTGCTATCACCAAGTACAAATTTTGATTCATCTGTTACTGATAATACTTTATCACATAAGTCACTTAAGGAAACATCTTTATATCCGCATGTTATCATTGTAAAGCTACATATGATAATTAAAAACATTACTAATATTTTTTTTATTTTCATATTATTCACCTTTTAAAACATTCATTAATACCTCTAAGTATATATTGTAAAAATCCCCCACCACATGAATTCCATCTGGTTCATAAAGCTTTGGCTTTTTAGAGGTTATGTTTCTTAAATCAAGATATGTTATACTTTCTTCTTCACACATTTTTTTTATGTACTTATTTGCTTCATCAACCCTATCTCTAGATAAACTTTGTGAAGTCATTGCTGCTTCATCTGTAGTATAAAAGGTTGATATAACTATAATCTGAACTTCTGGTAGTTTTTCTTTTGTTGAATTTATTAAAATCTTATACTTATCATAAAAATCACTTAAATTTCCAAAACATTCTAAATCATTCATGCCATAAAGCATTATCACTCTATTTGGTACCAAATTTACTACTTTAGGCACATCATCTTCTAATGCTGTCATAACATTTTTGCCCTTTTCTGCAACTACTGATGTGCTATCTAAAAATCCATAAGCATATATTGCTTCTGTCAATGAATCTCCCATAAATACAGTATTATTAAAAAACTCTTTATAGTCTTTTGTAGTATATACTGGAGCATTTATTGCTTTATCTATTATATTTTCTATATTTTTTTCTTCAACATCAATTTTTTTATTTGTGGCATATTTCTTAATATCAGCAACCGTTTTAGTTTGCATACTATTTATTTTTTCTATACCAGTTTTCGTATTTTCACTAATAGATGATGGTATAACATTTTTTGATGCTAAAGAAAAAAATATTACTAATAACAAAAAAATATATACTACTTTCATTTTTAGTTTCATTTAACCACCTCTAAAATGTTTTATCATATATATAATACGACATTTTCACAAAAAAATAGAACTAAAATTTAATTTTAGTCCTATTTTAAATATTTTGTAAATATTTTGTTATTATTTAGTTATTAAGCATTCTCCTGTCATTTCTTCTGGAACTTCAAGATTCATAACATTAAGCATTGTTGGTGCAATATCTGCAAGCTTTCCGCTTTTTAAAGTTCTTCCATCTATGTTGTTTGAAACCCATACAAAAGGTACTGGATTAGTAGTATGTGCAGTAAATGGATTTCCTGTTGAGAAGTCAATTTCTGTTTCTGCATTTCCGTGGTCAGCAGTTATAAATACAGTTCCATCCTTTTCTAAAACCTTATCTACTATCTTTCCTAAACATTCATCAACAGCTTCAATTGCTTTAACAGCTGCTTGAACTACTCCTGTATGACCAACCATGTCTGGATTTGCAAAGTTTAATATAATCATGTCATATTTATCTTGGTCTAATCTATTTAATAATTCATCTGTAACTTCATATGCAGACATTTCTGGTTTTAAGTCATATGTAGCAACTTTTGGAGAAGGTATAACCTTTCTTTCTTCTCCTGGGTTTTCCTTTTCTACTCCACCATTAAAGAAGAAAGTAACATGAGCATACTTTTCAGTTTCCGCTATTCTTAATTGTTCTAGTCCCTTGCTTGAAACATATTCTCCTAATGTATTAACTAAAGTTTGAGGCTTAAATGCTATGTTAACTCTTTCTAAAGTTTTATCATATTGAGTCATTGTTACAAAAGTAAGATCTAAAGTTTCTCTATTAAATCCTGCAAATTCTTTATCATTTATAGCTCTAGTTAATTCTCTAGCTCTATCTGGTCTAAAGTTAAAGAATACAACTGAATCACCATTTTTTATTGTAGCTGTTGGGTGACCATCTTCTTCTATTACACATGGTAATACAAATTCATCTGTTTTTTCATCATGATATGAATTATCTATAGCTTCTACTGCTGATGATGCTTTTTCACCTTCTCCTAAAACTATAGCATTGTAAGCAAGTTGAACTCTTTCCCATCTGTTGTCTCTATCCATAGCATAGTATCTTCCACTTACTGTAGCTATTTGACCAACTCCAACTTCTTTCATCATTTCTTCTGCTTTTATTATGAAATCTTTACCTGAAGATGGTGGTACATCTCTTCCATCCATAAATGCATGAACATAAACCTTTTGAAGACCTTCTTTCTTTGCAAATTCTAAAAGTCCTTTTAAATGTTCAATGTGAGAATGAACTCCTCCATCTGATAAAAGTCCCATTAAGTGTAATGAAGCATTATTTTCTTTAGCATTTTTCATAGCCTTCATTAAAGCTTCATTTTCAAAAAAGTCTCCATCTTCAATTGCTTTAGTAATTCTAGTTAATTCTTGATATACTATTCTTCCTGCACCTATATTTAAATGTCCAACTTCTGAATTACCCATTTGTCCTTCTGGAAGACCAACTGCCATTCCACTTGCTTGTAATTGAGTATTAGGATACTCCTTTACTAATCTATCGAAATTTGGCTTATTTGCTAATGCAACTGCATTTCCTTCTGATTTTTCTGCTATACCAAATCCATCTAGTATCATTAACATAACTGGTTTCTTTGACATACCTCTACCTCCGTATAAATTAAGTATTATGATAAAAAATATTATACATTGTTTATATTTTAACATAATTATTATATATTTTTTTTATGTTCAATGCAACTTACTTATATGCTTATATAAAAAAGTTCTAATTATTATCTTGCTTTTTCTGCCCTGCTAACTCCAAGTCAGGACAAAATAATAAATTATTCAAAAAAAGAGACTTAAATAATGAATTAAGTTCATCATTTAAAGTCTCTTTTAATTAATATTAGTAGTTAACTATCTTAGAGAAGTCATCTGCAACTAAGCTAGCTCCACCAACTAAAGCACCGTCTATGTCAGACATAGCCATTTGGTCCTTTATAGTAGATGGTTTAACTGAACCACCGTATTGAATTCTTATCTTATCTGCAACTTCTTGACCAAACATTCCAGCAACAACTTTTCTTATTGCAGCAATTGTTTCATTAGCTTGTTCTTTTGTAGCAGTTTTTCCTGTTCCTATAGCCCAGATTGGTTCGTAAGCTATAATAACTTTTTCTGCTAATTCTTTATCTAAACCAGCTAAATCTGTCTTTATTTGCATAGCTATAAAGTCATCAGTTACTCCTGCTTCTCTTTGTTCTAAAGTTTCTCCACAGCAAAGAACTGGGATTAGGTTGTGAGCAAAAGCAGCCTTAACTTTCTTATTTAAAGCTTCATCAGTTTCATTGAAGTATTGTCTTCTTTCACTGTGTCCTAATATTACATATTCAACACCCATAGCTTCAAGCATTCCTGGAGCAACTTCTCCTGTGAAAGCTCCACTTTCTTCAAAATGCATATTTTGAGCACCTATTTTAACATTTGAACCCTTAGCAGCTTCTAATGCAGCACTTAAGCAAACAAAAGTTGGGAATATAACTACTTCACAAGTAGCATCCTTTACTAATGGTTTTAATTCATTTATAACTTTAACAGCTTCTTCTGGAGTTTTGTTCATCTTCCAGTTTCCAGCTATAACAGCTCTTCTTGTCATTAAAATTCACCTCATAATTTAATTATATATTTTTTGTGAGAATCTACTTTGCATTTTCTTGCTAGATTCTCACTTAAGTAATCCTTAGCCAAAAACAAGTTTTGGAGGATTATAGGAAACCCGACTCACATACGTTCGCTGGGTAAGTAATCCTTAGCCAAAAACAAGTTTTGGAGGATTACTTATCATTTAAAGCAGCAATTCCTGGTAAAGTTTTTCCTTCTAGGAATTCTAGAGAAGCTCCACCACCAGTTGAAATGTGAGTCATCTTATCTCCAAATCCTAATGTGTTAACAGCAGCAGCAGAATCTCCTCCACCAATAACTGTTGTAGCATCAGAATCAGCCATAGCCTTAGCAACTGCTATTGTACCCTTGTTGTAGTTTTCAAATTCAAATACTCCCATAGGTCCATTCCAGATAACTGTCTTAGCATCTTTTATAGCATCAGCATATAAAGCTTCTGTCTTAGGTCCAATATCTAATCCCATGAATCCATCTGGAATATCTTGACCTTCTGTAACTGTAGCTTCAACATCCTTAAATTCAGCAGCTACTCTGTGGTCTACTGGTAATAAGAACTTAACCCCCTTATCAGCAGCCTTTTGAATCATTTCCTTAGCATAGTCTAATCTGTCATCTTCACATAATGAAGTTCCTATCTTATATCCTTGAGCTTTTAAGAATGTGTAAGCCATTCCTCCACCAATGATTATTGTATCAACTTTTTCTAATAAGTTATTTATAACAGCAATCTTGTCTGAAACCTTTGAACCACCTAATATAGCAACAAAAGGTCTAACTGGAGAGTTTACAGCTTCTCCTAAGAATTTTAATTCTTTTTGGATTAAGTATCCACATACAGCTGTATCTATATAGTCAGTAACTCCAACTGTTGAACAGTGAGCTCTGTGAGCTGTACCAAATGCATCATTAACAAAAACTTCTGCAAGTGATGCTAATTCTTTAGAGAAAGTATCTATATTCTTAGTTTCTTCTTTTCTGCATCTAGTATTTTCTAATAATATAACATCTCCATCTTTCATTTCTGCAACTGCAGCCTTAGCGTTAGGTCCAACTACTTCTTCATCTCTTGGGAACTTAACTTCTTGACCTAGCATTTCGCTTAATCTCTTTGCAACTGGTGCTAATGATTTAGAAGCATCCTTTCCTAAATGTGAGCAAAGTATAACTTTAGCTCCTTGAGCAACTAAATATTTTATTGTTGGAAGTGCTCCATTTAATCTATTTTCATCTGTTATAACACCATCTTTTAATGGAACATTAAAATCACATCTTACTAATACTCTTTTTCCCTTAACATCAATATCTTCTATAGTTTTCTTGTTAAAGCTCATGTTTTTCACCTCATAATAAATTTGTTTTATAATAAAAGGTCCGGTCTTATAAGTGTACCTAAGACCGGACCCAATTAGGATCTTATAAGAGTGCTGTTAATTAAAGCATTCAATATCCGTTTTTAAATATATACTAAATTAAGCTAATTCAGCAAAGTATTTTATTGTTCTAACCATTTGGCTAGTGTATGAATTTTCATTATCATACCAAGATACAACCTTAACTAAAGTTGTTCCATCACCCATATCCATTACCTTTGTTTGAGTAGCATCGAATAATGAACCATAAGTGATTCCGATTATATCAGAAGAAACTAATTCTTCTTCAGTGTATCCAAATGAAGCTGATTGAGCTGCTTTCATAGCTGCGTTAACGTCTGCTTCTGTAACTTTTCCTTCAACGATAGCTATTAATTGAGTTAAAGAACCTGTTGGAACTGGAACTCTTTGAGCACATCCATCTAATACTCCGTTTAATTCTGGGATAACTAATCCGATTGCTTTAGCTGCTCCAGTTGAGTTTGGAACTATGTTAACAGCTGCAGCTCTAGCTCTTCTTAAATCTCCCTTTCTTTGAGGTCCATCTAGAGTCATTTGATCTCCAGTGTAAGCATGGATAGTAGTCATGTATCCTTTCTTTATCTTAGCTAAGTTGTTTAAAGTGTTAGCCATTGGAGCTAAACAGTTTGTAGTACATGATGCAGCTGAAATTACTGTATCTGTAGCTTTTAAAGTCTTTTCGTTTACGCTGTAAACTATTGTTGGAAGGTCATTACCAGCTGGAGCTGAAATAACAACTTTCTTAGCACCTGCTTGAATATGAGCTTCTGCCTTAGCCTTTGAAGTGTAGAATCCTGTACATTCAAGAACAACATCTACTCCGATTTCTCCCCATGGAAGTTCCTTAGCATCTGCTTTTGCATATATCTTTATTTCTTTTCCATCAACTGTGATAGAATCTTCTCCAGCAGTAACCTTATCTGCTAAAGCATACTTACCTTGAGCTGAATCATATTTTAATAAGTGAGCTAACATCTTAGGGCTAGTTAAGTCGTTGATTGCAACTACTTCATATCCCTCTGCTCCGAACATTTGTCTGAATGCAAGACGTCCAATACGTCCAAAACCATTGATTGCTACTTTTACGTTTGCCATTAAAAATTACCTCCTAAAAGTTCATCTTTATAAAAATTATTTTTTATAAACAAATTTAATATTTAATATCCTTGCTTAAAATGCGCACTATTTCTTTTCCTGCTGCCTCATCTGTAACAAGAATACTATTGCTATTATTAAGTTGAGTTGAAATAATTGAATCCACTTTATTTTTTCCACCTGCAACAGCTATATGAGTTTTTACTTTCTTTGCTTCATCAACGTCAAGACCTACCACAGCTGCACGAAAAACAACTCTTCCTTCTTTGTTAAAATAACATCCAAAGGCTTCTCCTATTGCACCTAGTTCAATAAGTTTAATTATTTCTGAATCTTCTGCTCCTCTTTTTTCTGCCATATGTTTTGCATTTCCTATTCCATAAAGCAATATATCTGCTTTACGAATACATTCTGCTACTTCGCTTATGTTTTTTTCTTTTGATATTGTTTCTATAATATCATCAGATAAATTTTCTGGTATATGGAGCATCTTATAGGTTCCATTAACTTTTTTCGCCAAAGAAGCTGCTAATGTATTTGATTGTGTTTCCACATTTTTTCCCATTCCGCCTCTAGCAGGAACCACCAAAACATTTGAAAAGTTTGTTTTTGGAAAGGCTTCCACAACTTCTTTTATAGTACTTCCTCCAGTTAAAGCTATTATACTATCATCCTTAATTATTTCTCTTAAGTACTTTGCACTAGCTTTTCCTAAGTCTTTTACTATTTCAGAATCCTTTTCAATGTCCCCTGGAACAATTATGACTTTTTTTATATTAAGCAAAGTTCTAACTTGTTCTTCAACTTCTGATAATCCTCTTATATCATGGATAAAATCTTTAAGTTCATTAACAACTTCTTCTCCGCTTTTTGTTATTGTCATGCCAGGAGTATGTACTTCTATTAATCCCTGTTCTTTAAAAAAGTTAATTTCAGTTCTTACTACTCTCTCCCCCAAATTTAACTTATTTGCTAAAATTCGTCTTCCTATTGGTTGATTGTAGTATATTGTACTTAATATATTATACCTTTTTTCAAGAAGTTCTACAAGTTCAGGAATTATTTTCTTTTGCAATTTTAATATTTCCTGCAACTAAAACACTCCTTTGGACACCTTATGTCCCATGTTGTATTGTCATGTCCCACATGTTTATTATAAATCAGATTTGAGAAAAAAAAAAGACTTTCATTGAAATTTTTTTATTTTTTTTTGACATTAAACTCTAAAAATTTTATATTTTATAAAATTGCTAATTGTAAACTTAATCATAAAATATAAAATAATCATTTTACAAAATTTATTTTTATTTATAATAATAAGTTCATACTTAATATAACCTTTTTTTTATTTTTTTATTCTATAGGAAATTATATATTTTGAAAACTGCAGATATCTTGCTAAATAATAATAAAGCTTAATAAAAGAAACAAAATAATATATTCACTATGCTTTTTTTATTCTGATATAAAGAATAAACCTGAAGCTTTTTTTCCTGCATGAATTGCAACTGTACATCCAACTGTTGTTTCTATAAAATCTATATTATTTGCCTTTAAATATTCCCTTAATGGACCTGCTATATCTTCCATATCTACATTAACAAGTATTACTGGCAAATCTTTTCTGTATCCATATTTTTCAATATCTTCTATTATTCTTTTAACAGCCTTTTTGCTTCCCCTTACCTTATCTTTTACTGCCATTAATCCATCTTTTATTTCTAGAATAAGCTTTATGCCAAGTATTCCTGTTACTATTCCTACTGTTTTTGATATTCTTCCACCTTTTATTAAGTTATCTAATGAATCAAAACTTAAAGAAGAATTTATTTTATATTTTTCTTTTTCTAAGTCATCTATTATTTCTTGAACACTTTTTCCTTCTTTTATAAGATTAGCAGCTCTAAGTACTAAAACACCAAGTCCTGAACAAGTGCTTTTAGAATCTACTATATATATATCATCATACTCAATCATTTCTCTTGCTAAACAAGCTGATTGATAGGTTCCACTCATAACTGAAGATATCAAAACTAAAATAAGAATTTCATCATTTTTTTTTGCATTTTCAAAAACTTCTAAAAATCTATTTGGTGTTACTTGAGCTGTTGTTGGAAATATATTTCCTGATTCTATTTTTTCAAATAATTCATCTTGACTTATTTCTATACCATCTAAATAACTTTCTTCTCCAAAATTTATTAATAGTGGCATGACTTCTATGTTATTTTTTTCTAAAACATCTTTTGGTAAATCACATGTACTATCTGTAATTAATTTAATTTTTTTCATTAAATTTAATCCTCCAATATTATTTCATATTTGGAAAGCCTATTTGTCTTAACCCTTCATATGCAATTATTGCAACAGTATTAGATAAATTTAAACTTCTAGTACTGCTTTTTATCATTGGCACTCTTATATTTTCCAACTTTTCATGAATAAATTCAGGAACTCCTGATGACTCTCTTCCAAACATTATAAAATCACCTTGCTTAAACTCAACCTCATCATAATGCTCTCCACCATGGGTACTAGCTAAAAATATTTTATTTTCTCCATATTTTTTCATGAAGTCTTCATAACTTTCATGTACCTCTAAAACAAGATCCTTCCAATAATCTAACCCTGCTCTTCTTAAATGTTTTTCATCAAGCTCAAAACCTAAAGGCTTAATAAGATGAAGCTTACAATCTGTTAAAACGCAAGTTCTTGCTATATTTCCAGTGTTTTGTGGTATTTCTGGTTGATATAAAACTATATTAAAATTCAAAATTAAGACCTCCATAAATGGGATTATTGTTATAGTCTTAATGATACAACACTATAATATATTTAGTCAAAGTTTTTATTATTATAAAAGGATTGCCATATAATAAATATTTTCATTATATAACAATCCTTCTATGTTTTATTAAGTTAAGACTGGCTTCAAATTTTATCTTATTGATTTGTATTAGCTGTTGATGTATCTACTTTATTTTCTGATGTATTAGGTTGTGCTACATCTGCATTTTTTTCTTGTTCATTTTTTTCATTAGCAGGAGTATTATCAAGTATATATGTACTAGTATCTATATATTCTCTATTTATTTCTTGTCCATTTTCATAAGTTATTAAATAAGATTTTGCTATTTGCTTATTTTCAGCTTTTTTCACTTCAACTTCACTTGTCATTGAATATGTTCTGTTGCCCATAGCTGAAGGATCTCCATAAATAGCAACTTGTACTGTATTTCCAGCTATTGCTGCATAAATATAAATAGGAAAATCATATGTATTAGCAAATTTATAATCTAAATATCCCCATGATACAGTAGCATCAAGTCCCACTGGAACATATCCTGAGGCTATTGAATGATTATGTCTTTCAACAGACCTTATATTAGCTCTCATTGCAGCATTATAAAGAGTTGTTGAAACTTGACATATGCCACCAGCATTTCCTGGTACATATTGATTATTTGCACCAATTACCATTGCATTCTTGTATTTACTTTCAACTGCTCTAGTTTTTTCTGCATAGCTGAAAACATCTCCTGGCATTAATAAAGTTCCATTAACTTGAGCAGCTGCAACTGATAAATTATAATCTCTTCCTGTGTCATAGCCTTTATTAAATGAAGTTTCATAATAAGACATCTGTCCTGTTATTTTTGATAACTGTGCCTCTGTTATTTCAGGTTCTTTTTCTATCATTTCAAGATTAATTATAGATTCTTTATTTAAATCTCCACTAATAGCTTCTTTTATCTTTTCATTTATACCTTCTGTATTTAGTTCATAACCTACAACCTCTGGTGTAATAGAGAATGAGCCCCAATTAAAGTGTAAAATTGCATTTTGAGGCTCTATATCTACTTGTGATTTTATTGCTTCTTCTAGTTGAGCAAATTTTTCTTCATCATAAGTAAAATCTAGTTCAAATTCTTTTTTCTTATTATCTTTATTTTTTATCAGTCTCTTTTGTTTAAATATACTTAAATCTTTACCATAATTAATAGCTTCCTCAATAGATTTATCAATATCATATTCTGCTGAAATATCACTATATTTATATTCAAATTCCTTATCTTGAACTACTATTTTTAATTCTTTATCAAGTAACCTTTCTGTACATTGTGTATTTAATATTTCTTTAGCCTCTTCAAAAGTTTTTCCAGTTAAATCTACACCATTTATAGTCACTCCTGGATAAATCTTATTTTCCCATTCTTCAGATAACTTTTTTGTATTATTATAATAAACTAAAAAAATTCCAGAAGCTGCAATTATTAAAACTACTATAACAGATAATATTAATATTAATGCTTGCTTTCTCTTTTTTTTCTTCTTTCTGTTTCTCATGAATTTCTCCTTTCAAAAATCTCTATACAAAATTTCATTATCTTATTATATAGTAAATGTGGGTAAAATATAAGATTTTCTAACAATTTTTATATTTTTTTAATTTAATTTTAATACTATTTGTATATAAAGTTTTAAAAGGAATTATTTTACAAACTATTTTCTTTTATACTCTTAGATTTACACTTGCTCTTTCTTTTGATGTTTCTCCATCATAATCAAAGGCTTCAATTGTTATCTTTACTATTGAATTTTCTGGAACATTTAATATATCTTTATTGAATACAAATTCTGTATCATTTTCATCTACTGTTCCAATCCAATAATTATTTGCAAAAATATTATATCCTAATAAATCTATGTCTTTATTTCTGTCCCAATTAAGAATTATTTTATTTCCTTCAACTCTAACTCTAAATCCTCTTACTACATCAGGCTGTGTTAATAAATCTATATTATTAGGTCCCCAGTTAGCATCTACTGGATTTCCTACCCCCTCAACTCTTAAATCTTCACTAAACTGCCATATTCTCCATCTGGTCCATCCTGCCTGATTATTTGGATATCGAGGATTTCCTGGATATTTTGTATACATAGCAATCCAAAGAGGCATGCTCTTTAAAGGATATCCTCGTCCTGGAATATAAAAATTATTATATAAGTCTATAAAAAAAGAACCTGTATAAAGCATTAATCTTCTTCTACTTTTTCTCTCAAATCTTTTTCTAAAGCTATCTATCCAATTAATTAAAGCTTCAGTAGTTAATGTTTTTTCCACAGGAGCTTCTACATCTAATGCAGGAAATAAATCTCCATAATCTTTATTTCCAAATCCTTCTTGTAATATTTTTAGAAAGTCATCACATTGTTCATCTGCTGTATTTAAATCCCATGAAGGTAATGCGTAATGATATGCTCCTACTGGAATTCCATAATTTCTTGATGTTTGTGAGTATTCTAAAAATTTTCTATCTACTCTAAATCTTCCACTTCCAGAACCAGATGACCTTATATATAAAAAATCAATTTTTCTTGCAAGTATATTAAAATTAACTCCTTGTGTGTATTCATTAATATCTATTCCAAATAAACTATTAGGATTTTTATTTTGCATTAAATTCCTCCAATAAAAAATAACTCTCCTATATAGAATATTTTATGTTTATTTAAAACGTTACTATTAAAAAAAAGCATAGTGAATATATTATTAACTTAGCAAGTTATCAGCAGTTTTCAAAATATATAATTTCCTATAGAATAAAAGTAGTTAAATATTTAATTTAACATAGAAGCTTATGTCTTCCCCTTCACATTCTGCCCATATTTTACCTCCATGAAGTTCTATTATATTTTTAGATATAGCAAGACCTAAGCCTGAACCTCCCATTTCTGCATTTCTTGATTCATCAACTCTGTAAAATCTATCAAATAATCTATCTAACTTTTCTTTAGGAATATTTTGTCCTTTATTTTTTATTGCAACTATTGCACTTTTTTCTGATTTATATACTCCTATTATTACTTTTCCTGGTTTATAGGAATATTTTATTGCATTAGTTAATAAATTTTCAAATACTCTTAACATCTTATCTGTATCTACATTAACCATGATACCTTCTTCTGAATATTTATTTATAATGGTTATTCCATTTTCATCAAATATAGGTGCAAGTTCATCTGTAAGCTGTAAAATAAATTCATTTAAGTTTACTTCACTAAGTTTTAGCTTTATTCCATCATTATTTAATTTAGTATATTCAAATAAATCCTCAATAAGACATTTTAATTTTTCTGACTTTTTAAATGCAATATTAAGATATTCCATCATTGTTTCTTCATTATCATATTTCTTATTTTTTATTAATCCTATATAACCCATTATTGAAGTTAAAGGAGTTCTAAGGTCATGAGAAACATTAGTTATAAGGTCTGCTTTTGTTTTTTCTGCATTTCTTTCAGCTTCAATTTTTTTCTTAATTTCTTCTGACATATAATTTATATTAACTGCAAGATTTTTAAATTCATCTTTTCCTTTTTCTTCTATTCTATAGTCTAGTTCTCCATTAGCTATTCTTTTTAGCCCTTGAGCTATTTCATCTAAATATTTCATTTTATTATTAGTTATTATTAAAAAGCTTACTATAAATATGATGCATGAAAGAATTAACACTAAAAAATTATTATTTTTCACAATTACCTCATAAGAAATTTCTGCTTTTGGAACATCAGAATAAATAAAATAGTATTTTTGATTTTGTAAAGTTAATGGATATATAAAACTTTTTGCTTGTCCCTCTTCCCATGAATTATTAATGCTCATAGTTTTTGATAATATTTGAAATATATCAACTTTATCTTCGACTGCATTTTCAGACCTATATAGTACCTTTCCATCTAAGTCAGTAATATATCCTATTTGACTTCCACTAAAGTATTTAAAAAAGTCTTCAAAGTATTTTTCATTATATTTTGTAGAATTATTTTCAGTACTACTTTCTGGTGTATCTTCTTCATATACAAATTCTTCATCACTATTACTAAGTTGTTTAAAATAATTTTTTGCACTATTTTCTATTGATTCATAATCATATTTAATATTTCCATACTTCTCTTCTCTTGTAAAAAAATCACTTGCAAAGGCATAAAATATAAATGATATAACAAAGCATATAGCTACTCCTGCCATTGCTTCAAATTTTTCTTATGGGATTAAAAATTTTCATGTTATATATTTTTAAAATTAATTTTCTTATAAAGCCTTTATTTTTCAATCTTATATCCAACTCCCCACACTGTTTTTATAAATTTAGGCTTTCTTGGATTTTCTTCTGTTTTTTCTCTTATCTTTCTAATATGGACCATTACTGTATTATCTGATTCCAAAAACTCCTGATTCCACACACTTTCATAAATATTAGCTATTGAAAATACCTTTCCCTTATTTTTTGCTAAAAGCACTAAAATATCAAATTCTGTAGGTGTAAGTTTAACTTCATTATCTCCAATAAATATTTCATGAGTATCTAAATTTATTTTCATATCATCTATGTTTATAATATTTCCTTCTTCTTCCTTTTCTTTTACCTTAGGATTTAATTTATAAAACCTTCTTAATTGAGATTTAACTCTTGCAATAAGCTCTAATGGATTAAATGGTTTTGTTAAATAATCATCTGCACCCATATTTAATCCTAATATTTTATCTACATCTTCTGATTTTGCAGAAAGCATTATTATTGGCATTTGTCTTTCCTCACGAATTTTTAAACATGCATCTATACCGTTCATTTTAGGCATCATTACATCAAGTATTATTAAATCTGGCTCTTCCATACTTAAAATCTTTAAAGCTTCTTCTCCATCTGCTGCTTTTAAAGTTTCATATCCTTCACTTTTTAAATATATCTCTATTAAATCTCTTATTTCTTTTTCATCATCAACAATTAAAATTTTTTGCATTTTATCCTCCAAAATATTTTCATATTTATATGTTTTTTATTTTATTATACATTTCTTAATATAAAAGCTATATAGTTCTTAAAAATTTCTTAACTTGTTTCTTTTATTAGCTTTATAAAAAGACTATAAAAAAGCACATGGTCAAGAATGATATGAAATAGTATTTAATGAAAATTAATTCATTTGTCATCTTAGGTATATTTTTATGTTTTTTAGGATAAAAAAGTAGTTAAAAAGTGGCATATTGAAATATGTCACTTTTTAACTATTTTTATTTCTAATTTTTGAATAAATATATTTTCTTTTACATTTGTATATATGCTTATATTTTTAGAATATTTTTCATTTATGATATCCATTAAATTACTTAAACCCAATCCCCTATTTTCTCCCTTTGAAGAGATTCCTTTTTTATAAATATCATTTATAGGAATTGTATTTTTTTGTTTCTTAAATGTATTTTTTATTATAAAAATAACCTTATCTTCATCTTTAATAGCTATAAAACTCATATGTTTATCTTCACATTCAACACTTGCCTCAATTGCATTATCTAATAATATTCCCATAATCCTACATATATCTATATTGCTAATGTTAATAGCATTAATTTCATCTAACACTTCTATATCTACTTTTATTCCATTATATTTAGCATTAATTAATTTACAAGATAATAATGATTTTAATGGAGTAATTTTTATGTTTTTTAATAAATATAAATTTTTATCATTACCTAATATTTTTTTGCTCTCTAAAAGTATTTCCTCTTCATAATACTTTTTTAATTCTGCCATATTCCCATCTTCTATATAATCTTCTAAGGAATATAATATATTCCTATAATCATGTTTGAAATTTCTTATTTCTTCTACTAATTGTTCTATTGTATTTGTATATTCTTTTAATTTCTCATATTCTTGCTCTTTATAATAATTATTTAATTTAACTTCTATGCTTTTATTATTAATATAAAAAATTATTATTGTTATAATAAAATTTAAAGCTAAAAATAAAATATTTATACTTACTACTGCCAAGCTTAATTCTTTTACAATATACTTTAAAAATATTACATTAACATATCCAACTAAAAGACTAATTACTAAAAATAAAACTATTACTATCCTATTTTTTATAAACTCTCTAAAGCTTATTTTTTTATAGGAATACTTTTTATAAATTTTAGCCAACAAATAACTAATTAAAATTGACAAAAAACTTATTAAACAAATAGTACTCATATATAAACTATTCATACCAGCTACAAATTCTTTTTTTAATAACACCACTATTATAAAACCTGCTATTCCATCACTTAGCATAAATACTATTAAGAATAGAGAATTAATTATTAATGCTTGTATTAGACTTTTTAATTTACTATAAACTATAATAAATCCTATTATTAATTGTAAAGGGGTAATCATATATTCAAATTTTGAAAATGAAAAAATGTATATAACCAAAAAAAATAGTAAAAAACTAATAACATATCTTTTATTACAACTTTTTTTACTTACATATAAATTTTCTATATTAAAAAAAGTTAAATTAATGCCAATAGTGTCTATAATTGCATATATTACTTTATATAATATTTCCCACATATTTTCTAAGCTCTCCATAATAGCTTCTAGAATAATAACACACACTTCCATTTATCATTTCAATCTCATGAAGCCTCTTATTTATTCTTTTTATATTATTTTGATTTACAATATAGGACTTGTGTATTCTTATATAATAACTTGGTAACTTTTCTTCTAAATCCTTTAATGAACCATAAAATTCAAAAATATCATTTAATCCATTTATTCTTATTCTATGATTTCCTATTGTTTCTATAAATAAAATTTCCTCATACTTAATTTTAATAAAATTACTTCCATTATCTATTCTTAAATATTTTTCTTCATTAACTTCATTTTCTTCAGATAATATGTTTTTTAAAACTTGTCCTATATCTTTTTTTAAATTTTCAAAAGTACTTTTAACTATATAATCAAATGCAGCTAATTTGTATTTATATGTTAAAATAGCAAGTTCCTCATGAGAAGTTATAAATACTATGTATCCCCTTTTATCATACTCTCTTATTTTTTTTGCCAAATCTATTCCTTCATTTTTTGTATTAAGTTCTATGTCTAAAAAATATATATTTTCATCATATAAATGATTTTTTACATAATTTAAAATCTCTTCTTCTTTGTCTGTAACTAAAGAAATCTTTACATTATAATCATTTATTATTATTTCTCTATTAACAACTTTGTTAATATTCTCTCTAAATCTCCTATCATCTTCGCATATTATTAAGTTCATTAACTTTTCACCTAAACTTTTACTGTATAATAATTTGTAAAAAATACATATTTTTATTATAATTTATTATTTTTTTATTGTCTAGTAATTAAGAATACTGTAAAATCCTATAAAAAAAGAAGGATTGCACTTTTAAAAACAATCCTTCCAAAGTAATATATTTATTTTATAAAGTTTTTATAATTTTAGAGTCTTCTAATTTTCCATCTTCAATTTTAATTATTCTTTCACACTCATTTGCAATATCTATATCATGAGTAACTATTATTATTGTTTTTCCTTTTTTATTAAGCTTTTTTAATATTTCCATTACTTCTTTTCCATTATTTTTATCAAGAGCTCCTGTTGGTTCATCTGCTAATATTATATCTGCATCATTTACTAATGCTCTAGCTATGGCAACTCTTTGGCATTGTCCACCTGAAAGTTGTTTGGGTTTAAATTTTTCTTTGTCATCAATTCCTAAACTCTTTAATATATTAATAATTTTCTCTTTTCTTTGTTTTTTCTTACCATAAACTAATGGAATTTCTACATTCTCATAAACTGTAAAGTCTTTTACTAATGCAAAGTTTTGAACTATAAAACCAAATTTTTTATTTCTAAGTCTTGCTAATTGCTTTGTCTTTAATTTTGATACATCTTTTCCATCTATAATATATGTTCCTTTTGTATAATTTTCTAAAGTTCCTATTATATTTAGAAGTGTTGATTTTCCTGAACCTGAACTTCCCATAATAGCAACCATTTCTCCAGCTTTTATACATAAGCTTATATCTTTTAAGGCCTCTACTTTTGAATTATCCTTTCCAAACGTTTTACATATATTCTTCAATTCTAACATTAATCATCCCTCCTTAATAAATCTTTTATTCCTAAACTAAGAAGTTTTTTTAATGGTAATATAGAAATTACTGATGAATAAGCTATTCCCCAAATTATAAGCTTACACATAATATCTATTTCTAACTTTCTTGTTCCTATATCAGCAATAAGCATTTTATCTATTTCAAAGTATCTAAAATATATTTTTAAAACTATCATAGATAATATAAATCCAATTAAAGTTAATAATAGTATCTGTAAGAATATCATATATGCGATATTTTTGATACTTGCTCCACTTAGCATATGAACTCCAAATTCTCTTTTTCTGTCATTTATAAAATTTAATATTGATACTATCATTGTTATGGTTGAAAAAAATACTACTATTATTGTTGTTTTAATAGCCCTATCTTTAAATCTTTTGTTACTATTAAGCTCAGCTGTTATCTCATTATCATAACTTTTTCTCACATACTTAATTTCAAAATTTTTTTCAGCATATTCCTCTATTTCATTCAACAAAGAATACTTTTTATTTATATCTAAATCTTTATCCATAACAATAAAATTATAGAAAAAACTGTATGATACCATAAAAAAACCATCTGCTGAATTAAAATTTAGTGGTACAACAATTGAATTATCTAATATATAATTATTAGGACTAACATTAGCATTAAATTTAACATTAAAAGTATCAAATTTGGTTGGCATACTTTCTCCTTCTTTTAATATTCCAATAACTTGTGCTTCTTTAAATGAATTATCTTGAGAACAAAATTCTATTTTATCTCCTATGTTAAATATACCTTTATAGCCACTTCCCAATATTAAAGGCAAAATTCCTTCTTTCTGATAAAATTCTTCTGGTTTAAAATATCTTCCTTCATCTAATTCTACATTAAATGTCTCTAAAGCATTTTTATTTACAAGAAAAGCATTTAACATAGTAAACTCTTCTCCATTTTTAGCTTTAAAAATCTCTGTGCATCCCTCATACATAAACTTTTCATATCCATTAAATATCTTTACTCTAAATTCTTCTGGAGCACTTAATACAAATTTATAATCTTTATTTTCAGATAGTATATTTATACCTTCAATAACCTTGGCTGTATCTATTTCTTTAGGAGCTTCCTCATCACTAACTAGTCTATATATACTTCTATTGGAGTACACTTTCTCTACTTTTTCAGATAAATTATTAACAGTATTACTATAATAAAAGATATTGTATAATGCTATGAACAGACATATAAACTGCATTACTATCATTATGCTTATTATCTTTGAATTTTTTATAGATTTTAATACATACTTTATCATATTAACTTGTTCCCTCCTTAAGCATATTTACTATAGTGTCATGTTTTAAAACATAAACAGTAGATATAAATGGGAAAATTCCTAATATAAAATTTGCTATAAAAATTAATTCAGTTACTTTAATAAAATCTTTATCTGTTATTGATAATCCCATATTAAATATAGTTGAAAAAGCATATATGAAAATTAAAGCTAAAATCATAGCTGAGAATGTAACAATATAATAATTTTTTAACATTCCTAATACTATATTGAAATTTGTAGCTCCATAAGTTCTCCTTATCCCCATTTCTAATTTACTTCTTTTTATCCAATAAAATATTGCCTGAATTAATGCTAAAATTATAGTTATTATTATTAATCCAAATGTAATTAATATATTTTTATTACTATTTAAAGTCTCTTTTAGTGGATTAAATGAAGGTGCAAATTCAGATGCTTTTTTCCCTTGTAAATGTCCACTCAAATCAGAATCTTGTATAATCTTATTCAGTTCATCTCCACTATATTTTAAACTATCTAAACTCCAGGCTCCAAGTTCTACTTGTCTTATGTCATAAATTAAAGAAGTTAAATTATATATAACATACTCATCATATTGGGTAGTTATGCCATCCTTTCCTACAATTCCTATAACCTCAAATTCATCTTTTCCTCTAATTAAATATTTTTTGCCATTTTTCTCTAAACACTTAGGTAATAAAGATTTGCCAATTAAAACTACTTTTCTTTTGTTTTTTATATCATCAAGGCTAAATCCTCTACCTTCTAATATGTTGTAAAAATTATTTATTTCATTACTAAAATATATCCCAATACTGCTACCTGAATTTTCAAAACCTATATCTAAACCTTCAACTTTCAATATTATATTTTCCTTTTCTTTAACTTTTTCAAAAAAGCTATACAATTCATTTCTATATTCTTCACAAGTTATATTTTCATCATGAGTTATATACACTACATTTCTTGTATTTTGATTATTTAATTCAATATAGCTTTCTTCCAATTGCTTTATACTTATAAGTAATACTAATAAAAAAATCAAAATTATAAAATTACATAAAAAAATAAAAAAAGAGTTTTTAGAAATTTTCACAAATATCCCTCCTAATATAAACGATTACTTTATTCAACTGATTATAATTTCTTATTTTTTAATCATTTTATAATGCAAATCAACAACTAAAATTTAACAAAATATAACTATCTATTTATTAAACATACAATTTATTTTTAGAATTTTTTTAAATTCAATTCTTGATTCGCATTTTATAATTTATCTATTATTATATTAAAATTAGCAAGACACTATCGCATTAAGAAATATTAATACAATATATAGTTCTTTACCAAGATAATATTATACTATATATTGTTTATTTTTTTATGCGATAGCCTCTTTCAGATATTGTGTACAATTTTTATACTCATATATATTTTCTATTTTAATATGGGTAATATGTATGAGTTTCCCTAACCTCTACATCTCCTTGTTGATATTGAGTTCCAGTATTATGTACTCCTGTACCATAGTATTTTTTATTAGTCCAAGAATTTCCCACATAAAGTACTTGTGTTGCACTATGGCTTGATTGACTTATACTTAGCCTAGCTATTCCTGATGTTGTTCCAGATGAATATTTTTTTTCTACATATTCAACATGACGCCAATTACCAGTTGGTCCACAATAACACTCTTGAAGTTTTTAGCCAGTTTGTCCAACTGGAATTGTTATATCTGCTGAAGCTGATACTACCATAGTTAAACTTAATCCTAATACAATTTTTGAAGTTCTTTTGAAATTAATTTTTTTCATAATAAACCCTCCTTAATATAAATATACAAATAAATATAGTATACTATATTCATAATATACAAATTTATTTGTATATTTATAAAATTTAGCCTAAAATGTTGTTTTTTATACCTAAGAGGTATTGATATTAGTAGCTTTGAGTTATCTATAAGTTTCATTAAAGACATTATTTTAAAATTTAGTACAAGTAAAAAAGATACTCATCTTTAAATAAAAACAAGTATCTTTTTATATTATTATTTAATATTTTTTAAAAAACTATTTAGTATTTGTGCTGTTAAGCCCCAAATAACATAATTCTTATATTGATAAAATAATGAAATGTATTCTCCATCTTTAAACTTATAATTTCTACCTTGCTTAATAAGATGAAATGGGAAATCATCTGCTCTTTCAACTTTTATTTTACTGTGGATTTTTAATGGATTATAATTTATTAAGTAATCTATTGGGACATAAAAAAGTTCTTCTACTTCATTTTCACTTAATTTTATTTCACTTAAGTCTTTTACCATTCCAAAGAAAGGATGAACTATTAACCCATTATATCTTATAAGAGTGTCTAATTCTTTTATTATTTCTACATTTTTAAAAGATAATCCTAATTCCTCTTCTATTTCTCTTATAACTGCTTCTTTTGGTGTTTCATCTTTATCTATTTTGCCTCCTGGAAAACAGATATCTCCTGGCTGTTCTCTAAGATTTTTTCCTCTTACTTCAAATATAATATTAGGAATTCCATTTATCTCAGTTAATAAAATAGCAACAGAAGCTCTTTTCATGGTTTCCCAACCATCAATATATTTTTCTGTGTTTTTTATTTTCTTTGTTATTTCTTCTAAATTCATTATCTATTTTCTTTAAGAGATTCTTTTATTATTAAGTCTAAAAGACCTGAGAAGCTTATATTTCTTCCTGCTGCACTCTTTGGGAATAAGCTATTTTTAGTCATTCCTGGCAATGTATTAACCTCTAAAATATATGGAACTCCTTCTTTAGTTACAATCATATCTACTCTTGAATATACAGAACATTTAAGTGCCTTATAAGTTGCAAGTGCCATTTTTTCAACTTCTTTATGAAGGTTTTCTTCAAGTTCTACTACTACTTCAGATGCTCCTCCATCTTTATATTTTGCCGTAAAATCAAAAAATTCAAATTCTGCACTTGGTTTTATTGCAATTACAGGGAACATTTCTCCTGCAAGTATTGGGCATGTTATTTCATCACCTTTTATGAATTTTTCTATCATAACTTCAGTATCCCATTCAAATCCTGCCTTAACAGCTTCTTCTATCCCACTTTCTTCTTTTATTATAAAGGTTGCTACACTTGAACCTCCATGAGTAGGCTTAACTACTACTGGATATCCCATTTCTTCTATTTTCTTATAATCTATTTCTTCTAATGACTTTACATTTATCCAAGGTGCTGTTCTAATTCCTGCTGCTTTTAAAAGACTTTTTGTTACATCCTTATCCATACAAGCTGCACTACTTAAAGGTCCACATCCTGAATAGGCAATTCCTAAAGTTTGTAAAACAGATTGAACTGTTCCATCTTCTCCAAATTGACCATGTAATGCAAGCAAAGCAAAATCTATTCCTTTTACTTTAGTTACTATATCTTCTTTTTTATCTATAACAATAGGTACTACCTCATATTTGCTTTTATCTATATTTTCAATTATTGAATTTCCACTTTGAAGTGATATTTCTCTTTCAGAAGAAATTCCACCCATAATAACTCCAACTTTCATAATAATGTCCTCCTATGGCTTATTTTCTATATTTTAATTTCACAAATCAACTTTTATTTCTATTTCATATTATTATACTATTATAAAAATCCTATTTATAATAGTACCACTAGCTTTAAAAATTTTATTACTAGTGGTTTATTTTTTAAGAGCCATCTCTTTTCTATATTTACACAAATGAGCTAAAGGACACTCTTCACATTTTGGTTTTCTTGCTATGCAACATCTTCTTCCATGAAAAATCAAAAGATGATGGGTAAGAGACCATTCTTTTTTTGGAAGTTCTTTTTGAAGTTGTTTTTCTACTTCCAAGACATTTTCAGAATCTGCTAACCCAAGTCTATTAGATACTCTAAAAACATGTGTATCTACTGCTATAGATGGAACGTTAAAAGCATTTGATAAAACTACATTGGCAGTTTTTCTTCCTGCACCTGCTAATGTAGTTATCTCCTCCATGGTTTTAGGAACTTCTCCATTAAAATTATCCTTTAATTGATGACACATTAATATTAAATTTTTAGCCTTATTTCTATATAACCCTATTTCTCTTATTCTTTCTTCAAGTTCTTCATTAGTAAGCTTTAAAAAAGAATCTAAATCTGGATAGTCTTTAAACAAACCTTCTGTAACCTGATTTACCTTTTTATCTGTTGTTTGTGCAGATAAAATTGTTGCAACTAAGAGTTGAAATGGTGTTTCATAATTTAATTCACATTTTGCATCTGGATAAGTTTCTTTTAAAATATCTAATATTTCTTTTGTTCTTTTTTTCATTTATTTATATACACCTCTATATTTTTCTGGTAATAACTCAGCTATAGATTTCATTAAAGTATACATACATCTATCATCATAAGAATGTTTATCTTCACCCTCTTCTTTCTTTGGGAGCTCAACAGGGTCTCCAAACTTAACAACTACATCTGACTTATTCCAATTTTCATCTCCCATATTCCCTGAAGTATTAATTGGTAATAATATATCTGTTCCACTCATTCCTATTGGAATTATTTTTGCTTTTGTAAGCCTTGCAAAAAGTAGTATTCCCCTTTTTCCTTCAATCATAGCTCCTGTCCTACTTCTTGTTCCTTCTGGGAAAATTAATATATTATTTCCATCTTTAATTGCTTTAACTATTTTTGTCATAGAATCCTTATCTGGAGAATTAGGCTTTATTTCTATTCTCTTAACTAACATTGCCCCTAAACGAGTTACAGGATCATTATCAAGCTTTACTCCTGCTATAAAGTATGGATCATACTTTTCTTTTAATATTTTACTTAAAACAAGTCCATCAGAATTGCTTAAGTGATTACATATAAATATTTTTGTTCCTTCTACCTTATCTACCTTATCAAAATCTTTTACTACAATATTAGCATACTTTTTTATATATCCCAACACAATTTTCTTTGCAACATAAAAAAGCATATTGTCTGGCAGACTAGATATTATTTTAACAGCTAATGGTGATAACATTATTTATACCCCTTTCTTACACTTATTTATAAACACATCTATTATATGATAGTTAAAATTAGAAGTCTATATAATTATATTAAACTTTATTATTTCTTTAATAATTTGTCAACATATACAAAATATTCTAATCCTCTTAATGTTGTTATTTCTACAATTTGCTTATTTGTTCTTACAATATTTCTCGCAGAAATTCCAACTGCTGTTGCATTTGGAGGTACATCCTTAAGAACTACTGAATTACTACCTATTTTAGCATTATCTCCAATTTTTATTGGTCCAAGAACCTTTGCTCCTGCCCCAATAAGAACTCCATTCCCAACGGTAGGATGTCTTTTTCCTTTATCTTTTCCAGTTCCACCTAATGTTACTCCATGATATAGCATAACATCATCACCAATTTCTGTTGTTTCTCCTATAACAACTCCCATTCCATGATCTATAAATAATCCTCTTCCAATTTTTGCACCTGGATGAATTTCTATTCCAGTAAAAAATCTTGATATTTGAGAGATAAGTCTTGCTATAAAAAAACATTTATGCTTATAAAAAAAATGAGCAATTCTATATGCTATTAAAGCATGAATACATGGGTATAAAAGAAAAACTTCAATTTTACTTCTTGCTGCTGGGTCATTATCTAACACTCTTTGTAACTCATAATTAAGATTCTTAAACAAATTTCACAACCCCTTTTTAAAATACTCCCATTGAAATATATTTTTCACCACCATCTGGTGCTATTGCAAGAACCTTCTTTCCTTTACCTATCTCTTTAGCAATTTGCATAGCTACATATATTGCTGCTCCTGAAGATATTCCTAATAGTATTCCTTCTTTTTCTACAAACTCCTTTGTTGTTTTTATAGAATTTGAATCTGAAACAGCTACAACTTCATCAATAACACTTTCATCATATATTGAAGGAATAAATCCTGCACCTATTCCTTGTATATTATGTGCTCCTGGTCTTCCTCCACTTATTACTGCTGATGTTTTTGGTTCAATTGCTACTACTTTTATATTTTTATTTTTTTCTTTAAGCTTTTTAGCAACTCCAACAATTGTTCCACCAGTTCCAACTCCTCCAACTACATAATCTACATCACTTAAATCTTCATAAATTTCTTCTGCTGTAGTTTCATAATGTTTTTGGGTGTTTGCTTCATTTTCAAACTGTTGAGGAATAAAATATCCTTCTTTATCTTTATATTCTAATGCTTTTTCAATTGCTCCTTGCATCCCCTTACTTCCTTCTGTTAAAATAAGTTCTGCTCCATAAGCTTTTATTAAATCTCTTCTTTCTTTACTCATTGTTTCAGGCATAACTATTATAACTTTATACCCTTTTACTCTTCCTATAAATGCAAGACCTATTCCAGTATTTCCACTTGTTGGTTCAACTATTGTATAGCCTTTTTTTAATAATCCTTTTTTCTCTGCATCTTCTATCATTCCTAAGGCTGCTCTATCTTTAGTACTTCCACCTGGATTAAATTTTTCAAGCTTTACATAAACTTCTGCACTATTTTCATCTACCATATTATTAACTTTTACTATAGGTGTCTTTCCAATTAAATCTAATACTCCATTATAAATCATATTATTTCTCCTTCTAAATTATAATTTTTAATAATTAACTCAAAAAAAAATTCGTCCTATAAAAAATATATAGAGACGAATATTATTCGCGGTTCCACTCTAATTGGATTAAAAAATCCCAACTTAAAGTCAAATACTAAACTTAAATTTAATATTTTATCACTATAACGGGCGAACCCGGGGAATCCTACTTTAGTTCAAATTCCAACTCAAAAGGGCACTTCACATAAATTATGGATAAAAAGCTTTCAGCTTTGCTTTTTTCTCTGTATTCCTCCTAAATGCTACTTTTCTTTTTCTAAGTTTTTATTTATTTACTCTATTTAGTTTTAATATTATTATATTCCATTGTTCTTTTTTGTCAATATAATTGATTTATGTTTTTTGTTAATTAATTTTTCTTCATTAAATTATTTTTCTTTTTCCATAGTGGATATAATACCTCATCTATTATATCATGTATTTGCACAACACCTACTAATCTTTCTTCCTCATCTATAACTGCTGTTAATAGTAAGTTATATTTTACAGCTAATTCTGTTAAATTATCAATTGTATCTCCATGCTTTACTGTTGATATATTTTCTTCCATAATATCCTTTAAAGGTGTAGAAGAATCCTTTAATAATAAATCTTTTAATATTACTAATCCTTTTAATTTATCTTCCTCATCAGTTACATATATATAATGCATACATTCTTCATCAGGATCCATTTCTTTTAATATATCGATAGCTTCACCAACTGTTACTGTCTGTCTAAAAGATATAAAATCAGTAGACATTATACTACCTGCGGTTTCATCTTCATATTTTAATAGTTCCTTAACCTCTTCAGCATCATCTTGTTCAAGATTAACTAAAACCTTCTCTCTTTCTTCTCCTTCAAGTTCTTCTAAAAGGTCTGCAATTTCATCATTGCCCATATTTTCAAGAAGTTCTGCTGTTTTTGTTTCTGAAAGGTCTTTTATGATGCTTCCTTTAACATCATCCTCCATTTCTTCAAATGTATCTGCTGCTAAATCTTCATCAAGAGATTCAAATAATTGTTTTCTTGACCCTTCATCAAGTTCTTCTAAAATATCTGCTAAATCTGCTGGATGTAAAGTTGAAAGTTTTTTATATGAATCTGATAGTTGAAGATTATTATTTATCATTTCAAGAGATTCAACATCATCCCAAGTAAGTATTTTATCTTCATATTCTTTATTAAATATTTTATAAAGAAATCTTCCAAAGCCTTCTAAGCCTTTTCTTCTAAATCTAGCAAGAGGACCTGTTTCAACTGCCACTACTCTATATTCTCCTACTATTTCTGCAATACTTAAATCATTAACTCTAACAACCTTTTTTCCATTAATATCAACTATCTTTTTATCTAAAAGATGCTCAGATAAAAGATAGGTATAGGTTCTTGGAAGTATTTCTCTGCTTCCTACTGTTTTTATTGCTATTTTTCCATTATCATCATAAACTCCAATACTTCTAAATTCATAATGAAATGTAGAACCATCCTTTTTCACATTATATCCTATTGCCCTAGGATAACCTTCATCTGTGCTAACATAAATATCCTTAAGTTCTCCTAATACATCATTAAACTCATCATAAATTTTTTTACCAAGTATTTGAGAATATAAAAATACAGATAATCTTTTCATAATAATTCTCCTCCTTATTTTCTTCTAAGGAGGAAATCTTTAAGTAAATAACTTTGGCTTCTTCCTTCTTAGAAGATTATTCAGTTTTGGATTGTCTATTCGTTCAGGTCCAGCCTCCATTATTTACACCGCCTTCTTTATCATAAAATTAGCAGACCTACACTCTTTATAGTCTGCCTACTTACCTTCTTCTATATTATATTATAATACTTTTAAAAGGCAACAAATTATTTTATTTTTAAATATTATTTTACAATAGCTTATACTTGTATTTTGTTTTATTGATACAAAAATCTTACTGTGTTAAAATTGTGTTTAGTAAATATTTTTAATGTAAGGAGAATAACAATGAAATTTATTTTACCATCAATTTTATCTGCTGATTTTGCAAATTTAGGTGCTCAAGTAAAAGAACTTGAAAATAATGGAATAGAAATAGTACATATAGATATTATGGATGGACATTTTGTTCCTAATATATCTTTTGGATTTCCTGTAATAAAGTCTTTAAGACCAATTACTAAAATGACTTTTGATGTGCATTTAATGATTGAAAACCCTGCAAATTATATAGAAGAGTTTGTTAAAAGTGGTGCTGATATGATTACTGTTCATTTAGAAGGAAATAACCATATTCATAGATTAATACAAAATGTTAAGTCTTATAATGTAAAGGCTGGGATTGCTATAAATCCTGGAACACCTGTTTCATCATTAAAACACTTACTTCAAGATTTAGATTTAGTTTTAGTAATGGGAGTTAATCCAGGCTTTGGTGGACAGTCACTAATACCCTTCACTATTGATAAAGTTAAAGAGTTAGATGCTATAAGAAAAGCTGAAAACTTAGATTTTAAAATAAGTGTTGATGGAGGTATAAAAAGCACAAACTATAAAGAAATGTTAGAAGCTGGTGCTGATATGCTTGTTGCTGGTTCTGATATATTTAAAAACAATGCAATACAAGATAACATAAATAGTTTTAAATAGAAATGGAGTTAATATAATGAATTTAGCTAAAGATTTTTTACCCATTAGCAAAGAAGATTTAAAAAAGAGAAATATAGACCAATTAGATTTTATAATAGTAACTGGTGATGCTTATGTTGACCATCCTTCTTTTGGAACAGCTATTATTGGAAGGACTTTGGAATCTCAAGGCTTTACAGTTGGTATTATTCCTCAACCAAGATGGGATAATACTGATGACTTCAAAAAACTAGGAACTCCAAAGTATGCCTTCTTAGTTAATTCAGGTAATATAGATTCTATGGTAAATCACTATACTGCTGCAAAAAAGAAAAGACATGATGATTTATATTCCCCTGGTGGAAAATCTGGCTTTAGACCTGATAGAGCAGTTATTGTTTATTGTAATAAAATAAGAGAGGCTTTTAAAGATATTCCTATAGTAATAGGAGGAATTGAAGCAAGTCTTAGAAGATTTGCTCATTATGATTATTGGTCTGATAAAGTAAGAAGAAGTATTTTATTAGATTCTAAAGCTGACCTTTTAAGCTATGGAATGGGTGAAAAAACAATAATTCAAATAGCTGAAATGTTTAAATATGGTTCAAAAATAAGTGATATGACTGATATTAGAGGAACATGCTATGTAACTAAAAATATTGATAATCTTTCAAACTATATAGAAGTTCCTTCTTTTGAAGAAGTATCAACAGATAAAAAAGCTTATGGAGAAGCTTATAAGGAAGAATATTATGAGCAAGATTCTATAAGAGGTCACATGATAGTTCAAAAACATGGTGATAGATATTTAGTTCAAAATCCTCCTCAAGTTCCTTTAACAAATGAGGAAATGGATTTTACTTATAATCTTCCATTTATGAGAACTTATCATCCAATATATGAAGCTGCTGGTGGAATACCTGCAATACAAGAAGTTAAATTTTCAATTACAAGTCATAGAGGATGTTATGGTTCATGCTCTTTCTGTGCCCTAACTTTCCACCAAGGAAGAGTTATTCAAACAAGAAATGCAGATTCTATTGTTGATGAGGCTAAACTATTAACAAAGCTTCCTGACTTTAAAGGATATATTCATGATGTGGGAGGACCTACTGCTAATTTTAGACATAGAGCCTGCAAAACTCAAATAGAACATGGAACTTGTAAAAATAGACAATGTATGTTCCCAAATCCTTGTAAGAATCTTATTATAGACCATAAAGAATATTTATCTGTTTTAAGAAGAGTACGTTCTATAGAAGGAGTAAAAAAAGTATTTGTTCGTTCTGGTATAAGATATGATTATTTAATACATGACAATGATGATACCTTCTTTAAAGAACTTTGTAAATATCATATAAGTGGTCAACTTAAAGTTGCTCCAGAACATGTTACTCCTAGAGTTTTAGCACAGATGGGAAAACCAACTAGAGAAGTTTATGATAAGTTTGTACAAAAATACTTTGATATAAATAAAAAGATTAATAAAAAACAATTTTTAGTTCCTTATCTTATGTCTTCTCACCCTGGTTCTGACTTAAATGCTGCAATAGAGCTTGCACAATATGTTAAAAGGATGGGATATACGCCTGAGCAAGTTCAAGACTTCTATCCAACACCTGGAAGTCTTTCAACTACAATATATTATACTGGATTTAATCCATTAACAGGAGAAAAAATATATACTCCTAAAACTCAGGAAGAAAAGAATATGCAAAGAGCACTTATACAATTTGCAGTTCCTAAAAACTATGAAATTGTTAAAAAAGCACTTATTAAAGCTGGAAGAACAGAGTTAATAGGTAATGGTAAAGATTGTCTTATCCCAGCTAATCCTCCAAGACATAATAATAATAATTATAAAAGTGCAAATAAATCTGATAAAGTTAAACCTTCTAATAATCAGATTAAAAAGAAACCTTCAAGTCATAGTAAAAAGGCTAGAAACAAGAGAAAATAATATAAATTAAAAGTAAAGGCTATACATAATCAACATAAAATTATTATGTATAGCCTACATTTTTATTACTATCTTCCTAACCCTAAAATTTTAAGAAAATCTATTTTATTAATTAAATATTTTTTTAGACTTTTTTCTGGTTCCTGAAAAATAACTTCTTCACTAAAAGCATCTACTATTATATCTGTAATTTTAGGCTGAAATTTCGGAGATAAAATTTGTAAGTGCATAAAAATAGTTGCTATTGTAAAAATAGATAAAACTCTAACAACATATCCAAATAAAATTTCAAAATCAAATAATTTATTTTTTACTAGCCCTTCATTTAATAGATTTCTTTTTATAGATAGCCTTTGTTGAGTTATTGCCATATTTATATTCTTATCTCCATTTGCAAATCTTAATCTTTTTGGCTTTCCAGTAAAAAAATTATAAATAAGCTTTTCTGCTTTATTTAAACTATAAAAATCCACATTTTTATTTGATGAAAATATTCCAAGCCTTCCTTCTACTGAAGCTATATATTGATAAACATATAGTTTATATTTTATAAAATCAGAGTTCTTTTCCTTTGAATTATGCTTTAAAATAATATACTCTTCATTACTTATTTTTCTTATATCCTTACATTCATATTTTTTTCTTTTTTTAATTTCATAATTTATAACTGCTATTGTATTAAAATAAACAAACTAAAAAAATATATAACTCCATTCTCTCTGCCTTTCTTAACTCATAACCATTAACTTTCTTTTACACCTAAAACTTCTATTGCTCCCTTAATACATTGAACATGTAATGGAAAATCTGGTCCTCTTTCTCCGTCTACATCAGTTACTATACCTTCTTCACATTCTATATATAAGTCATCTGTTTTAAAGTAAATTACTTTATTAGAATCTAAGTGTTCTCCTTTTAGTACCTTTATAAATAATGGAAGTATCTCAAATATTTGAACAGCTTTTATTACTATAACATCTAAGAATCCATCCATTGCACTTGACCTAGTTGCTAGCTTAAAATTACCAGCTGTTTGACCATTGAATATAAGCATTAAATACATTTCTCCATCATAATTTACTTCTTTAGATTTAAGTTTAATTTTCAATTTTCTAAAATTAGGAAGCTCTTCTATACCTTTTATATAGTATGCAAGCTTTCCTATAGTGTTTTTTAGTGCTATATCTGTCTTTTGAGAAACATCTGTAAAAAGTCCTGTACTTGCGACATTTATAAAATATCTTTCATTAATCTTTCCTATGTCCACTTTTACTGGTTCTGAAGATAATATTTGCTCACAAGCCTTTTCAATATCTTGAGGCATATTAATAAACTTTCCAAAATCATTTGCAGTACCTACTGGTAATATTCCTATTGGTAAGTTTAATCCTTTTTCTTTCATAGCATTTATAAGTATATCTACAGTTCCATCTCCTCCTGCTATTAAGATATAACTATAGCTTTCATCTACTATTTCTAAGGCTTCTTTTATTCCCTTGTTTTTTGATATTCTAAAAGGTACGATTTGATAATCTCTTTCCTCGTGCATTTCAATAATTTTATCAATTGGATTATATATAAATCTTACTTTCTTCATAAATATACCTCCATATTGTAAATATACCTAAAATTATATCACTTATAACAAATACTGTCTATGTACGAGCCACTTGATGATTATGTTAAAAATAAGTAAATTTTAAAACCCTCTTATATTATCTATAATTTTATGATATAATCTTATACTATAAGTTTGGAATTATTTTTTTATTAGTTTTTAGGAGTGGATTATATGCAAAAAAGTTGTATTCCTAACATTTTTACTTTTACAAATCTATCATGTGGAGTTATTTCGTTATTATTAACTTTTCAAGAAAAATTTGTTTTATCAAGTATATTTATACTTTTAGCTGGATTGGTAGATAGATATGATGGAAGGGTTGCAAGATATCTTAATGTTTCTAGCGAATTAGGGAAAGAACTAGATTCTCTTGCAGATTTAGTTTCTTTTGGAGTCGCACCTTCATTATTAATATATATATCTTTTAACCTTAACTTAATAGGCCCAAAAGGAATTATAGGAACAGCAATTTTAATTACTCTTCCTATATGTGGTGCTTTTAGACTTGCACGATATAATACTTCAACTTTTGATGGTATTTTTACAGGAGTTCCTATAACTATAATTGGATGTTTTCTTGCTTTTTTAGAATTATTATCAAATTATATTCATATTCCTGCCATATTATCTGTTATATTTATGATTTTAGGCTCTTACCTTATGGTAAGCAATATTAAACTAAAAAAAGTTTAAAATAAGACCCTCTTTAAGTTTATTTTTACTAAAAGAGGGTTTTTTCTTATTCGGAAATTGTATCATTTTCTAACTCTTCATTAAGTTCTGCTTTAATTTTTTCTCTGTTTACTGAAACAACTTCATTTTTTATATAACAATATTTGGTATATGAGCCTTCACATTTTTTTACAATCTTTAAAAGGTCATCAATAATATCTCCAATAGAGTCCATTCGTGCTATTAAGTCCTTTAAATTTCCTTTTTTAATTGCAGAATTACCATTCAATTCCATAGCTCCACTTATAAGCATTCTATACATTTCAATATAGTTTCTAAGAAGTGCTGTAAGATTATTTAAATCATTATAATTTTTTTGAATGATATTATCATAACCCATCTCATTCCTCTATGCATTTTTCTGCATATTCATCATCATAATATTCAATATTTTCATTTTCTTCACAATAGATGTATTTATCTTCACATTTTTCAAACTCATCTATGAATCTAAATCCCTTATTATCTTTATTTATATAATCATTAATTACCGGGATTAAATAATCTTTTGGAAAATTTTGATACATTTTGTTGCCTCCTCAGTAATTATTTAATTTTACAATAATGTTTAAAATATTCCCTAGGATATTTGCATAATGGACAATATTCTGGTGCTTCCTTTCCTTCATATATATAACCACAATTCATACACTGCCACATAATGTTTTCTTCACTTTTAAACATTTCATCTCTTTTTATCATATCCAAAAGTTTTAAAAATCTTTTTTCATGCTCTTCTTCAACTTCTCTAAGTTCTTTGTAGAATTTAGCAATTTCATAAAATCCTTCTTTTTCTGCTACCTCTTCAAACTCCTTATATATCTTTTTATTTTCTTCCATTTCTCCTTTCGCTGCATCTTGTAAATTCCATTCAGTATTTTTTACTTTTCTTAAATATCTGCTTATTGCTTCTCTAGCATGAGCTTTTTCATTTTCAGCAGTTTCCTCAAATATTTCTGCTATCCATCTATACCCTTCACATCTAGCTTCCTCAGCATAAAATGTATATTTATTTCTTGCTCTTGATTCACCAGCAAAGGTCTTATATAAATTTTTTTCTGTTTGACTTCCTTTTATATTCATTTTAATCTCCAAGCAAATTCATTACATTTTTACTTTATTCAAGGAAAATGTTAATGGTTACTATTTACTATAATTTTTATTGCTAATGAGAATTTTCTGTTAATGTAAGCTCTCCATTTTCATTACAGTTAATAGCAAACTCCCTAAATTCCTTTGCTTTTGTTATAAGTCTTACTTTCCTTCCCCATAAAGCTTGAATATATTTTAAAGTCTGCTTTGCATAAACTATATCTAATTCTCGTCCATCATAAACATGCTCAAGTGTTAATGTATAATTTTTTGTATTTAAATCTATTACTCTTATATAAGGCACTCCTCCTAAGCCACTTGTAAAGGCAAGATTATCTCTAATTTTCTTCCAACCTTCATCATCGGATACTTCTTCAATATAGTAATCAAAATTTCTCTTTCCATACTGAAATAAATTTAACTCCTCACATAAATCCAAAGTTAAATATCTTCTTATAAACGAAGCATCTCTTTCTAATTCCCTTACCTCAAATATTTTTTCTCTTCCATATCTTTTTTCTAAATCTTGAAACATTTTAAAACCTATATAATATGGATTTATTCCTCCAATAATAGGAGCTACCACATCATTATGTCTTTTTAAAAATTCAAAATGAAGATTTTCATCAAGATTTAAATTTTTTAATATAGTGTAGTGCCAGTAGCTAGCCCAGCCTTCATTCATAGTTTTTGTTTCAATTTGAGGAAGAAAATATTCTGTTTCTCTTTTCACTACTTTTAAAATATTTTTTTCCCATTCTTCAATCTTGCCATACTCTATGATAAATCCAACTAAATCATCATAAGGCTCAAGCGGTATCTTTTCTAAATTAGGAGGTTCTATTTCTTCATTTTCAAAAATGCTTCTATTATCTAATTTTCTTTCATATTCATCAATTAAAGATTTTTTTATTTCATCTTGAGTTTTTTCTTTTCTTCCAATAACTCTGCCTATGTTATATCTTATAGCATGAACTGCATCCAATATTCTCTCTACTTTTTCATAACCTATTCCTGGAGTGTTTATATATCCTCTTATGATATCTCCATCAAGCTTAAACATTTCTAAAGAATTCTTAGCTCTTGTTCCTTCTTTAAAAAGTCTATTATTTTTAAAGAAATCATTATGTCCATATACATGTGCCATAGTTAAGATTTGAAGTAATAATGTATTTTCTTTCATTAAATATGCAAGGCAAGGATTAGAATTTATAACCATTTCATAAGGAAGTCCTGTCAAATTTAATGAATATAGAGTTTTATTTTTTTCATATGCCTTTCCAAAACTCCAATGAGGATATCTAGTAGGAATACCTAAATATGCTTCATATCCTATCATTTCATTAAAGCCTATTATCTCAAATTCTTGTGGATAAAAATCTAATCCAAGCTCTAATGCCTTATCTTCAATTTTTTTATTCCATTCTTTTAATTCTTTTAAACTGTATGTCACCTTTCATCCTCCCTCATTTCATTAGTAAGCATAAGCTTTAATGCATTCCATAAGTCCTTTTTTTCTCTAACAATTACTGGAGTAAAATTTTCTTCCTTAACTTCATTAGTGAACTTAAAATACATTGTAGTAGAATAAGTTGAAGGAAGAAGTTCTGCATATCCAAACATATTACTAACCTTACAAAGTTCTTTTACAGCCTTTATTGCATTTTCATTATCTTCAGACCAGTTATCTCCATCAGAAGCATATACAGGATATATATTCCACATCATTGGAGGATATTTTTCTTTTATAATATCTAATGCCATATTTAATCCACTTGATATATAGGTTCCTCCAGATTCTGCTTTATGAAAAAATTCATCCTCATCAACATGTTTTGCAACAGTAGTATGAGAAACAAATTCAAAAGCTATATTATTATATTTTCTTCTTAAAAATTTAGATAAAACAAAGAAAAATGACCTTGCTAAGTATTTTTTTGAATTATCCATAGAACCTGAAACATCCATAATAAAAATCATTACTGCATTACTTTCTCTTTTAGGTTTCTTTTTTACTCTGTAATATCTTAAATCCTCCTCCTTAAAAGGAAATCTTTCTATTTCTTCCTCTAGTCCTTCTTCTCTTAAAGCCCTTTTTTTCCCTTGCTTTCTTGCTATCTTAGACATTACAGTTTTCTTCTTTGCAAGTCTTGGATTAATTCCATATTTCTGATATCCTCGCTTTTTCCCAGAGCTTTCTACTAATATATCAGAATATTTTTTTCTATCTAAGTTAGGTAAATCTAAGTCTTCTACTATATAATCTAAAATTTCCTCTAGGGTAATTTCAGTTTCATATATATCTTCTCCCTCTTCATTACCTGCCCTATCCTTTCCTTTTCCACCTTGAGGTTTTCCTGAAGCTATCTTGTCACCTCTTTTTTCTTCTCCAGTACCTGTTACAACCCCTTTAGAATTTTTTCCATATATAAATTGATACTCTTTTATTCCTCTTATGGGAATTTTAAACTTTTTATTTTTTCCTTCACCTATAATGCTTTCTTCTGATAATATATCTCCTAAATTTTCCTTTATTGATTTTTCAACTAATTGTCTATGTCTTCTTCTATCTTCAATAGACCTATCATGGTCTACAAAATTATCACTATTATCTCTAAAGATTGCCATGTACTATCAATCCTTCCACAAATTATTTGCAGCATATTTTAATATAACATCACAGCAATGTAGACAATATCCCTTGCTCTTAAGCTCTTCTACCATAGCATTATATTTTTCTGTTTGCTCTTTATCTCTTACTCTTGATTTTGTAACTATCCTTGATAAATCCTTAACTGAAGCTAATAGTTTCTTTTCAATAGCCTCTTTAAGTGGTTCGTAGGATGTATAATCTATTTTTCCTCCATTTCTTACAAGATAGAACATATAAGAAGTTACATCAGCTCTAAAACCTTTACTTGAATTCTCTGAAACTCCTATCTGCTCTTCTATATTTCTCATAAACTCTTCATCAGGATTTAATTCTTCTCCTGTTGAATTATCTTTTATTTTGCTCTTATTTACAAAAGCTTCTGCATTATCTATATAATTATTAAATAAGCTTTCTGCTTGTTCCTTAAATGAATGTATAAAAGCTTTTGTAATTTCTTTTTCAAGAATCTTATTATATTCTTTTCTTATACTATCTTGAATAAAAGCTAAATATCTCTTTTTATCATCTGCTCCAATGTCCATTTCTTTAATAGATTTTGTTATACTTTCCATTATGCTTAATGGATTTATGCAATCATATTCAGAATTAGAAAGTGCATTATCAATAGCCTTAATAATAAATCTAGTTGATATGCCCTTCATACCTTCATATGAACCAGCTTCTTCTCTAAGTTCCATAATATCAATTCTTTTTGTAGTACCTTTTTCTACAATCTCTTCTCCATTATAAATTTTAAGCTTTGTCATAGGGTCAACCTTTGCAGATGGAGCAAGTCTTGTTAATATTGCAAACATAGCTGCTATTTCAATAGTATGAGGGGCAATATGAGCTTTGAAATTACTCTTTTTAAGAATCTTTTGATAAATCTTCTTTTCTTCATCAAGTTCAAGACAATAAGGTACTTCTACTTTTACAATTCTATCTAATATTGCTTCATTTGTATGGTCTGACTTAAACTTATTCCATTCAGCTTCATTTGAATGAGCTATAATAACTCCATCAAAATAAATCATAGCTCCCTTTCCTGGTGAAGGAACTGATTTTTCCTGAGTAGCTGTTATTATTGTGTGAAGATATTCAACATCATTCTTAAATACCTCTATAAATTCAACTAATCCTCTATTTCCTACATTAAAAGCACCATTTAAAGAGAATATTCTTGGGTCATCCTCTGAATACATATCCATTTTTGAAATATCAACTGACCCTGTTAATATTGAGGTATCTTGATTGTTAGGGTCAACTGGTGGTACTACCCCTACACCCTTTCTTGAACGTATAGAAAAATTAACTCTCTCAACTGGAAAATCTTCATAATGTCCATGATACTCATGCTTCAATCTATATTTGCATATTGGACAAAGGTCTCCTTCAATCTGTACTCCAAGATTCTTTTCAAATTCATCCCTTAAATGATTTGGAACAAGATGCAATGGTTCTTCATGCATTGGACATCCTTTTAGTGAATATATTGGTTCACAATTCTCTAAAGCCTTCTTTAAGCTTTCAACTAAGGAAGACTTTCCAGCTCCAACAGGTCCAACTAAGTATAAAACTTGTCTAGATTCTTCTCCTTTCATTGCAGCAGAATTAAAGTAATTTGCTATCTTCATTATAACTTTATCAATTCCGTAAAAATCGTCTTTAAAAAAGCCATATTTTCTGATAACATCATTACCATAAATCTTTCTTATCCTTGCATTTTCTTCACCCTTTAATATTTCTACACCTTTACTTATAATCATATCCTGTATTCTCTTATGAGCTAACTTTGCTATATCTGGATTATTTTTTACTATTTCTAGATAATCTAAAAAAGACCCTTCAAACTTTTCTTTATTTCTATTTTCTCTATCACTCTCAATAAATTCTCTAAAGTTCATACCTTCTCCCTCCTTTATACTTTAATATATTCATCTTATGTTACACTCTATGACTTAAAATAATGATTTTTTAATGATTATAACTATTTTTTATTTCACTATATTTAACAAATACTTTACTTATTAATATTTCCTATTGTATAATATTGTAAGTAATTGTTCTAATATCATTTTATGGGAGGAAAATATGAAAAATTCAGATAAAAAAGGCTTTAATTTTTTTATAGTTCTTAGTGAAAGTAGCTTTATGACAAAATTAATGATTTTCTTATTTATAATGCTTTTAGCTTTAATAGCATTTATTCTTATAACTCAAGATTCAAATGCTTATGATGGAAATTATTACACTAACAAAAAAGAGACTGTTACTACCTCTACAAGTAGAAGTACAGCTACTGCTACAAGCACAGTAACAGCTACAAGTACAGCTACAGCAACTGTTACACCTGAAGAAACATCTACAGTTTCACTAGTAGAAACTTCAACACCATCAGAAACAACAATTGAGGATATTCAAACTAATGAAAATACTTTAGATGAAAATAACTTAAATGGAGAGAATACTAATACAAATAATTCAGATGAAAATTATAATGAAACACCAAATACAGAACCAGTTGACCCAATAATACCTACAACTCCAGAAGAACCTACTGAACCTATTCAACCAGATGAGCCTGTTCAACCAAATGAACCTGCTCAACCAGAAGAACCTACTCAACCAGATGAACCTACTCAACCAGATGAACCTACTCAACCAGATGAACCTGTTCAGCCAGAAGAACCTGTTCAACCAGATGATTCTAACGAACAAACTAATGACCCATCAACCTCTGTTGAATAGAAAACTATAAATTTTTACATAACACAAAATCTTAAAAATTAAAGGAATTGGTTTAGATTACAAACTTTATATCTAAATCAATTCCTTTATTATTTAATATAATTTTTCCAAAATACTATATTCAATATCATTTTTTTATATTAATAAGCTTTAAAACTTCATCACCATATTTTTCAATTTTCTTTTCTCCAACACCTCGTATTTCTTTTAATTCATCTAAATTTTTAGGAAGTTTATTGGCAATTTCTATTAATGAGGTATCTGAAAATATTATATATGGTTTTATATTTTCTTTATTAGCTGTTACTCTTCTCCAAGTCTTTAATTTTTCAAATAATTCTTTATTAATAGGCTCTTCATATTCTTTTAGCAAAAACATAACTTTTTGTTTTCCTAGTAATATATCCATAGACTTTTGATTTAATCTAAGCATTGAATAGGTTCCCTCTTTAAGATTTACATATTTTTGAAGGAGCATTTCTTTAATAATAGCTTTTATAAAAGAAGAGGTATAATTTTTCATTAATCCAAAAGTGGTTATATTGTTAAGCTTAAACTGAATTATTTTAGGTCCCTTTATTCCTCTTAATATATCTGTAAGCACTGATATTCCATACTTTTCTCTTGTTCTATATACTGTTGATAATATCATTTGTGCTTCCTTTGTAAAATCTTTAACCTCATCATTTTTTACACAATTACTACAAGTTCCACAATAAAAATTTTCTGTTTGTTTGTTAAAATATCTTAGTAAATTATTTTTATAGCAGTTATCCTCTTCACAAAAATCTATCATGGACTGAAGCTTACTTAAAGCTATTTCTCTTCTATTTAAGTTGCTACTCTTATTTATTATAAATTCTACTCTTTTTATATCATCTCTATTATAAAAAAGATAACAGCCACACTTTTGACCATCTCTTCCCCCTCTTCCAATCTCTTGATAGTAGCTTTCTAAATTTTTAGGGATGGTAGTATGTATTATATATCTTACATTAGACTTATCTATCCCCATTCCAAAAGCATTAGTTGCTATCATTATATCTATCCTTTCAAAAAGAAAATCTTCTTGAAATTTTTCTCTTTCATCATCTTCAAGACCTGCATGATACATTCCTACCTTATAGCCTAAATCTTTTAATTTAAAATAAAGCATTTCAACTTCTTTTCTTGAAAGACAATATATTATTCCTGATTCATCTTCATGTTTTCTTATTATATCTTTTATTTTTTCTAATTTATCTTCTTCTTTATATACATTTATTATAAGATTTTCTCTGTTTATATCACCTATAAATATATAAGGATTCTTAATTCCAAGAAGTTTAATAGAATCTTTTTTAACTTCTTCTGTTGCAGTACTTGTAAAAGCTGAAACTACTGGTCTTTTATTTAATGCATCAATAAAAATCTTTATATATCCATAGCTTATTCTAAAGTCATGCCCCCACTGGGAAACACAATGAGCTTCATCTACAGCTACCTGAGAAATATTTAAATCTTTAATCATATTTACAAATATTTTTGATTCAAGCCTTTCTGGTGCAATATAAATAAGCTTATAAATTCCAAGTGAAGCATCTTTTAATATTTCTTTTATTTCTTCTAAACTTTTAGTACTATTTATGTATGTAGCACTTACTCCATTTTCTTTTAAAGAATCTACTTGGTCTTTCATTAAAGAAATAAGAGGAGAAATTACTAATGTTATTCCATCCATAATCAAAGCAGGTATTTGATAACAGATAGACTTTCCAGCACCAGTTGGCATTATGCAAAATACATCTTTATTTGATAATATATTTAAAATAATATTAAGCTGACCTTCCCTAAAATTATCATAACCAAAAAACTTTTTTAATGCATATTGTGCTTTTTCTTTATTATTCATAGTAAATTTTCACCCCTTTTTCTATTATTAACACTTTGTTTCTATATTATAACTATTTATATAATTCATAGAAATGATTTGTTGGTCCTACACCATGTCCAATCTTAAAGCCATGCTTTATAGCTAAGGTTATATACTCTTTTGATTCTCTTATTGCTTCTTCTATACTCATACCTTTAGCTAAATTTGCAGCTATTGCTGAAGATAATGTACAACCTGTTCCATGTGTATTATTTGTGTTTATTTTTTGTTCTTTAAAATATATAAAATTTTCTCCATCAAATAATAAGTCAGTAGCATCATTTTTTAGATGTCCACCCTTAATTAAAACATATTTTGTTCCAAGCTTCTTTAATTTTTTAGCGGCTTCCTTCATATCTTCTACATCTTCAATTTTTATCCCCAAAATTTCTTCAACTTCTGGTAAATTAGGTGTTATTAATGTGGATAATGGAAATAATTCTTTAATTAAGGTTTCTTTTGCATCATCTGATAATAATTTATATCCACTAGTTGATACCATTACTGGGTCTAAAATAATAGGTGGTAAATCTTTTATCTCTCTAAGAGCTTCACTTATAGCTTTTATAGATTCTATTTTAGAAACCATTCCTATTTTTACTGCATCTACTTTTATATCATCAAAAATTACTTTTATTTGAGATTTTATCATTTCAGGACTTATATCTTCTATGCCAAACACTCCCATAGTATTTTGAGCAGTTATAGCTGTTATTACACTCATAGCAAACACGCCATTTGCAGACATTGATTTTATATCTGCTTGTATTCCTGCTCCTCCTGAACTATCTGAACCTGCTATTGTTAATGCTGTTTTCATATTATTTTTCACCTTCTCTTATTAGTATTTTTCTTATTGCTGGTACTTTTAAAAATATGTATGCCATTACTGCACCACCTGTACAGCTTATTAAAAATGGTATAACATATGTAAACACTGCTACATCTTGCCCTAAAGCTAATTTAGCAATTGGATAAGCAATTAATGCACCTATTATTCCTGTTCCTATTATCTCACCTACTAATGCTAATTCAAGCTTTTTAAATTTTTTATAAAGAAGTCCTGCTAAAAATCCACCTATCATACTTCCTGGAAATGCTAAAAAACTTCCTGTTCCTAAAATATTTCTAATAAATGCTGATAAAAATCCATTAAGAAGTGCATAATATGGTCCTAAACAAACAGCAGAAACAACATTTACAAAATGCTGTATAGGTGACATTCTTCCACCAAATACTGGTACTGAAAATGTTCCAAGAATAACTGCAATTGCTATTAAAACTCCACTTAATGTCATTTTATATGCTATATGTTTCTTATCCATTTTTTCATCCCCTTTCTAAAATATTTTAACATAATTTATATAAAAAAAGCATAGTGAATATATTATTTTGCTCTTCCGTCGACAGACTCCAAGTCAACGCAAAGTAATAATTAATACTTTATAACTAAATGAAAGGAAATTCTTAAACTCATTTCTTTTATTAAGCTTTATTATTAACTTAGCAAGTTATCCACAGTTTTCAAAATATATAATTTCCTGATAGTATAATACAAAAGCAGATTAGCATATTATTTTTTATAATAATATACTAATCTGCTCTATTTAAATTTTAATAAAAAATATTTAGGAATTCTTTTCTTATTTTAACGTTATTTCTTTAAGTATTTGTTTATACTTAATTGGATAATCCATAAGTTCATATATTGGCATTTTTATTTTTGTTCTTCCTTTTTTAAAACAAAATGCTGCTGAAAAACTATCCCTTTTTACTTCTTCTATTTCATTAATATTAATATTTGACAAAATACTATTATTCTTATCTCTTAACTGAAATTCTTTGCTTTGTATACTATAAATCCATCCTCTTTGTTTTCTTAAATCTGGTATAAAATATAAAAGTAAAAGAAGTATACAAGCTACTATAGCTATAATTTTCGTTACAATATCATCATTACTAAATATAAAATTAATTAGCATTGGTGATAATATTATTATATAGGTTGAAGGGTCAATGTTGTAAGAAGTAGGGAAAAATATTAATTCTTCCTTATTTAATTCATTTAAAATTGCATTTAAACTTTCTCTCTCACTAAATTTCATATTAGATATATTCTTGCAAAAATTATAGTTTCCTTTATATAAAATAATTAACATATTACCATTAAATACACCTGCACTTAATATATCTTTTCTATCAATATGCTTATCCTTAAAAAAGCCATATATTATAAGTTCTTTTTCATTTAATTCTAATAACTTCTTACCATTATCTTTTCTTATAATCATATTATCACCTGCCTTATTATTATAGTTTTTAGCATACTCTATTTTTTATTCTCTTTTAAATTTAAGTACATCTCCATTATCCAATCTCTTTAATGTTAAAGAATTTCTTTCTATTTTATAGCTATACTCCTTTTCACAATCAATATCAAGAGTACCATCAGCCATATTTAATGGATCTATATCCACTTTTAATATATCTCCATTTATTTCATAACTACAATATATGTTTGCCTTGCCTAGAAATAATGTGCCATTCTCAAAGAACTTCCACACTACACCATTTCCCTCATATTTTTCCTCTGACCTTTTCCAATTACCTATTATGCTTGTATTTTTAGTTCCAAATCCATCAGTAAAATAATAAGCTCCTCCAGCAATTCCTCCTAATATGAGTATTACCACCAAAATCTTAACAAACTTTTTCCCCATTTTATCTTCTCTCCCTCTTAAATAATATTTAAAACCTTTATTGTTTATAATTAATATTATTAAATATCGTATTAATTACTACGACTTATATTTTAAGTTATCATTTATCAAAACACAAATTCACTCTACTGTATTATACTTCTATTTTTAATGAATATTTTCCTTTTTCTTTATTAATCTGTAATTTTCTCCCTCTTATGAAGATTTTAATATATTTTTAATTTTTAATATTATCTATTCAATGCAAATAAATAAAAAGTGTGAATTATTGATCTTTATTAAATCAAAACAAATCAATAATTCACACTTTATAATTAATATTTATAAAAACAACTGCCACCAATAAATTCTTTTAATATAGAGTTTTTAGGAACCTCTTCCTTATCTATTTCTTCAAAGAAGTCTAAAAATGAAATAAGTCTGCAAGCTTCATAGTAAACTGAACTTGAAGGTTTTATCTTTTTTAGTTCTTTTATTGCATATGGTTTTAAAACACATAATTCATACACTAATGTTGAATTTATCATTTCGTCTGCTTCTTCTTGATATACAAAAATATTTTTCTTTTCTCCATTTTTTATAGATGGCCACATAAGAAGAGTTTCTTCTGCACTATATCCTCTTGATAAATAATCTCTTACAATTCTTCTTATTTTTCTTACATCAGTTGTTGATATTCTATTATGATTATCTACATTAAGTTGTGTTAAAGCTGATATATATATTTTAAATTTATTTTCATCTGGAATATCCTTTGTTAAAAGAGGGTTTAGTCCATGTATTCCTTCTACAAGTATAACTCCATTATTAGGAAGTCTTAATCTTTCTCCATACCACTCTCTTTTACCTGTTTTAAAATTATATCTTGGTATTTCTATTTCATTTCCTTTTAATAATTCATTAATATGATCATTAAAAAGCTTTAAATCAATAGATTTTATAGACTCAAAATCATAATTTCCATTCTCATCTCTTGGAGAATTTTCTCTATCAATAAAATAATCATCAAGAGATATCTTTACTGGTATTGCACCATTAACCTTAAGCTGAATTCCTAACCTATTTAAAAAAGTTGTTTTTCCTGAAGATGATGGTCCTGCTATTAATACAAGCTTTATATTATCTTTATTTGAAATATTATCTGCAAGATAGGCTATCTTTTTCTCATGAAGTGCTTCAGAAACTAAAATAATATCAATTAATTCCCCTTTTAAAATTCTTTCATTAAGCCTTCCAACATCTCCAACACCCAAGATATTAATCCAATGCTCTGTTTCATAAAAAACTTTAGCTAAAGCCTTTTGCTCTTTAAATTCTGGAAGAGTTGAAACATCTCCTTCCTTTGGATTTCTTAATACAAAACCATGAGCATATAATATTAAGTCAAAAGCTTCTATAATTCCAGTTGAATATGCCATATCTCCATAAAAATAATCATATCTTCCATCCAATTCATAAAGACTTACCTTATCCTTTTTTATTTGACTTAATAAACGTATTTTATCTTCCATTCCATAGTCTCTAAAAATATTAATTGCTTTTTCTTTAGTCACAGAAACTTTTGTTATAGGAATATCTCGTTTTATCAAATTTTTCATCTCTATCTTTATTTTTTCTATATCTTCTTTGTTAAGTTTTTCATCCTTAAATATTTCTCCAAAAGTTCCCTTAGATATTGAATGTTGTATTGTTATGGTTGCCTGTGGAAATAAATCTAATGTTGCCTTTATGAAAATATATTGTAAAGTTCTTGCATATACTTTCCATCCTATTTCACTATTTACATCTATAAATTCTAAAAATCCTTCTTTTGGAATTTCCTCATCTAATTCATAATACTTTCCATCTAGTTTGCATAAAACTATTTTTTTACTTTCTGAATATATATCTACTATTTCTTTAAATCTTGTTTTTTCTTTTACTTCTACTATTTTTCCTTCACCTAAAATAATTTTCATAGAGCTCCTCCTTCCTAGTACTTAAATCTTGGTATTTTATATCTTATCATAGCCATTAAAATTGATAAATAATATTATATCTTATTCTAAAAGAATTCCAAATTTATTTTATATTTTTGAATAAAATTTCTTTTTATGGAGATATTACTTATAAGCGAGGTGTTTTTATGTTTATAGTTTTTATCAGAACTGCATTACTTTATGCATTGGTAATTTTTACAATGAGACTTATGGGGAAACGTCAAATTGGTGAACTTCAGCCCTACGAATTTGTAATAACAATAATGATTTCAGATTTAGCAGCTTTGCCTATGCAAGACACTAGATTTCCCTTACTTTTAGGAGTTATTCCTATAGTAACATTACTTTTATTAAAAATTCTTTTATCCTTAATAGAACTAAAAAGTCAAAAAGCAAGAAAAATTATTGATGGAGAACCAACAATATTAGTATGTAACAAACAAATTAATTACTCTGCATTAAAAA
>CACZYK010000053.1 GCA_902785295.1 uncultured Clostridium sp. | reverse complement strand
CATCAATAAATGAAATTTTTGAAACATTAAAGTTAGCTTAGAATCCTACTTTTTATTTAACTGTAAAATTTTGTAATTGAAAACGCACAATTATAGTAAATTATTAAATATCCAAAATAATGGAATAGGAGAAAACACAATTCATGGCTTTGGGAAAATAAAAATTTGTGATGAATTTCATTTAAATAGCAGATAGAGATAATGGAGGGATAAAATATGGCACAAATAAAAAAAATCGTTGATTCTTATTCAGAAGAAATAGTTAAAATAGTAAATAGTTTAGATAATGAAAATGGGTTTAAAAATGCTTTTGGAGGAAAGGAGAAAATTGGAAGAACACAACTTGCTAAAGTGTTAAGTGCTATAAAGAGAGCTAATAGTATTGAAGAAATAAAATTATTTATAGGATATCAGGAATCAAGATCAAGCGTAGGCAAGGAATGGAAAGCACATGTTGGAAATAGTACATTAGCTAAAGCTTTGTGTAAAAAGATAGATGAAGTTATAAAATTATCCAACAATGAAAATCTAGAATTAAAGGATTTGATAGAACTTAAGTTACGTCTTGGAGAGAAGTTTTTTGGATATTTATATTGGAAAGGAACTATATATGCTCAAGGCTAGGAGGTAAAATATGTTTGATAAATTTGAAAAGAAATATATAATTACAGGAAAAATAAAAACAACAACTGCTATTCATATAGGAGGAAGTTCTAATACTTTTGAACCTAATGGAGTTGATAATGTTGTTTTAAAAGATAAAAATGGATATCCTTTTATTCCAGGTTCTTCATTAAAGGGAGTTTTAAGAAGTTATTTAGAAAGGGTTTTAAAAGGCATAGGAAGAGAAGATGTTTGTACAATATCAAAATTGTGTTCTGAAAAATATAATAATAAAGAAAGTAAAGATAAAAAATGGGCAGAAATTGAAAAAACACTAACAGAAGACGAAAAAAATAATAAACAGATGAGTTTATCTAAAGCTATATATGATGATTTATGTGAAATATGCCATCTTTTCGGTTCACAAGTTAGTGCGGCTAAACTTATGATAAGAGACTCAAAAGTGATTAAAGAAAGCTTTGATGGTTTTGAATATAGAAGTGGTAATGCTATTGATAGAGATAAAAATAAAACAATTAATGGAGCATTATATGAACTAGAGGTAGTACCAGCAGATACAGAATTTGAGTTTATGGCAACTTTAGAAAATCCAGATGATAAGGATTTAAAAAATACAGCATTTTTAATAAAAAGTATGGAAGAAGGAGATATTTTTATTGGTGGAAATATATCAAGAGGTCTTGGAGGATTTATCTTAAAGGATATAAAAATTCAATATATAGACAAAAATAACATTATGGATTCTATTATAAGAAATGAGAAAAAAGAAATATCTCTAGAAGATTTTAGTGAAAAAATAGGATAGGGGAGGAGTGTTTAATGTTTGCAAGATTAAGAAATCAATTTAAATTAACTTTTAATTTAAAAGTAGATAGTCCTCTTTGTATAAGAAGTGGAGAAGAAAGTATAGACCCAACACTACCAGACATGCGATGCATAAGAAGTAATAAAAATGGAGAATGTGTTGTTTTTATTCCAGGAAGTAGTATAAAGGGAGTAATAAGAACTCAATGTGAAAAAATATTTAATATACTAGCAGAGAAGAAAATAGTATGTGATATAGTTAGTGATAAAAGTAATAAAAGTAATAAAAGAAGTGAATGTAATAGCATAAGTAAAGATTTGAATGGAGAAGAGACATACAAGGCATTATGTCCAGCTTGTAAAATGTTTGGTTCAATGTCTTTAGGTGGAAGAATAAAATTTAAAGATGCATACCCAATAAATAATAAGTTTAAAATTGGATATAGGAATTGTGTTAAAATAAATAGAATAACAGGAGCAGCTGAAGGTAAGGGGTTATATGACTTCGAAGTTGTTGAAGATGGAAAATTTCAAGTGACAATAACAGGTGATAATTATGAATTATATCAACTAAAAGTATTATTACTGGCATTAGATGATATAAATGAAGGATATGTAACTTTTGGTTCTTCTAGTACAAGAGGAAATGGAAAAATGTTAGTTGAAGATTTAAAATTACAAATTAGAGAGTATAGAGAAAGTGCAAAAAGTTTACAAGGATATTATGAATCTGATAAAGGAAAAGCATTAGAATATAAACAAAAAGGTTATTATAAAGTATTAGAAATAGATGGACTTGAAGAAGTTTTAAATTTAGTAGAGGATATAGATATTAAAAATTCTGTTGTATAGGAGGGATTAATAATGGAAACTATGTTAGGTAAAAAACCATATAAGTTTGTACCATTTAACAAAGAGATTAGCAGAACTAACTCCATAAGACATGATGGTGTAGACAATAAAAAAACTTATAGTGGAAAATTTAAAATAACAATAGAAACTATTACTCCAATACATATAGGACAAGGTTCATATAGTTTTGATAAAGCAGGAGTAATTGTTAATTTTATAAGAAGAAACAATAGAATAACTATTCCAGGAAGTAGTTTTAAAGGAATGCTTAGAAGTGTGTATGAAGCTTTTTCAGAAAGCTGTACACCAGCTCTTCCTAATAAATGCAAAGAATTAGAAAATGCATTTCCTAATCATCATATAGATATGTGTGATGACAAAAATAATTTATGTCCAACATGTTCAGTATTTGGAATGGTTAATGGTCATAATAGCTATAAATCAAAATTAAGATTTGGAGATTTTACTTTAGAAGATGATGAAAAAACAGCTATACAATTTATAAAAATACCAGCATTAAAAGCACCATTTGAAGATTATCCTGAATTTGATGATAATAACAGACCTCATTGTTTTACACCTAAAACTACAGGATATGGAAATGAAAGATTGTATTATGCAGATTTATTAGATAGTGAAGAAGCTTATGATAATTTTAAAAAGGCTGACTATTTTTCAATGATAAATGGTAATACTCAGAGAAATATTAAATTTAGAGGAAGAAAATTTTATCTTCATAATGATGATGAAACAAAACAAATGAGAAATAATGATAAAAATGCAAAAAGATATGAAATGGTTAGTGTAGGCAAAAAATTTACTGGAGAAATTATCTTTCAAGATTTATCCCAAAAAGAACTTGCTATTTTAGCATTATCGTTAAGTTTAGCAAATAATGATGATTTTAAATACAAAATTGGGTATGGAAAGCCAGCATACTATGGGAGTATAAAAATTACCATAGATGATGTTATAAATAGTAGATATAATATAGACTCAATTTCTTTACAATCACTAAAAGAGTTTGCAAATGATTATAAAAACAACGCTTCTGAAAATTTAAAGATATCCATAGAAAAATTATCAGAAATATTAACCAATACTAAGTTAGGACCTGAGTGGCCTGCTATAGATGGAAATAGGTGTTATTAGTAAAGGCAGGAGTTGATAGTATGGATAGACTAAAAATATTTAGAATAGCAATAAATGATTATATAGAAAATTATGATGTTTTTAATGATTTTAGAGCAGATGGAAAAAAAGTAAAGGGGGCTAATAGTACTTTTGGAGAAATCAACAAAGCTGTTAAATCTATATATTACTCTAAAGAAAGTGATGCTATAAAGAAACAAAATTTAACTTCATTTAAAAACTACATTAAATCAGTAACTAGCAACAAAATTTTGGATATTAAGACTGAAACTTTTAAGTTAATATATAATATTGTATTTTCAAAACAGACTGATAGCCTTGAACTAGAGGAACTTGTATATTATATTTCGTATATGGAAAAGCTTTTTAAATCTGGAATAACTGAAGATATGCTAAGTCTTGGATTAGATAAAGAAAAAGAATTAGCTGAGTTTGAGGAAGAAATAAAAAAAGAAAAAGAGATACAAGAAAAGGCAAAAAAAGAAGCAGAGGAAAAGGCTAGACAGGAAAAAGAAAAAGAATTAAGAGAAGAAAAACTTTCAAAAATGGGTGCAGACGAAAGATTTAAATTTGAACTTGATGAATTAAAAACAGATGATGAGAAAGAAAAATATGTAACTGATAAGTTTAATCAATTGAAAACTATGCAAGAGAGTGAAGAAAGAAAGCTTTTAGCAAAAGTAGTAATAAAGTATTATAAAGATAAAGAAAAACCAAGTAAGAAAGTTAAGAAAAAAATAGAAGAGTTAGAAAAAATGTTGTAAGTAGGGGAGCATTATTTAGGGTTATAAAATTAAATAATTAAAGGAGTTGTTTTTATGGCAAGAAAATTTATATCAATGCTTGGAACAAGTAATTATAGAAGTTGTGTTTATAGTAATGGAAATGAAAAAGTAGAAACTAGGTTTATTCAAAAGGCTTTAACTGATATTTATATGAAAGATATAAAACCAGAAGATAAAATAGTAATATTTTTAACTAAATTAGCTAGAGAAAAAAATTGGGAAGATAGTGAATCAAGTTTAGATGGAATAAAGTCATTTTTTGAAAAAAATAATCCAGAAAGACTTGAAGAAGCAAGAAAAGTTTTTGGCAATGATGAAAAATGGGAAAACATAAAACAAAAAAATATAGGATTAAAAAATATTCTAAAAGAAACTTATCCAGAAGAAAATATATTAGATATTTCAATAAATGATGGAAAAAGTGAAGAGGAAATTTGGAGTATTTTTGAAGAAATATATAAATGTATTGATGAAGGTGATGAAGTAATATTTGATATAACTCATGGTTTTCGTTCTTTACCAATGCAGGCATTAACTGTATTAAATTATGCAAGAGTAATGAAAAATATAAAACTACTAGGTATTTATTATGGAGCTTTTGAGGTTCCTGGAAATGAAAAACCTATTTTTAATTTAACATCTTATAGTGATATTTTAAATTGGACCGATGCAGTTAATACATTTATAAAGTATGGAAATAGTAATGCTATAAGAGATATATTTAATGAAAAGGTAAAAGATGGAGATAGAGAGATTAAGGTATTAGAAAAATTTATAGAAGAGTTAAGTGACTTAACAAATTGTATAGATACATCAAGAGGAAGAATTGTTGAAAAAAGTGAATGTAAGAATAATAAAAAAAGGATGAAGAAGAGTATTTATGCAGCAGCAAGTGGTGCAAAAGAAGAGTTAAAAAATATAGATGAAGAGAAAGAAGCACTTATAATACCTTTAAAACCTTTGTTTAAAAAAATTGGAGATAATATAACTCCTTTCTGTAAAGAAAATAATTTTGAAGTTGGTATGGCAACAATAAGATGGTGTATAAAAAATAATTTAATACAAAATGCTTATACTGCTTTAGATGAAACTATTAAAACTTATGTATGTGATAAATATAATTTAAGTAATACAAGTGAAGAAACTAGAGATAAAATAGTAAAAAAGTCTTTAACACATATTTCTAAAAACATTGAAAAAAATAGTAGAAAAGAAATTAAAGAAAATCCAAGAAATATAACAGATAAAGACATAAAAGAATTTATTAATAAAAAAGATGATAAGGAAGAGCTAACAGAAAGTGAAAAAGAAAAGGTTAAAATAATAAAAAATATAATAAAAACAGTTCCAATAAGTATTGTAAAAGTATCTGATACAGTGTCTAAGCATAGAAATGATATGAATCATTTCGGATTTTCAAGTCCAAAAAATACAGCACAATATTCTAATCTTAATAGTGAAATAAAAAATTTATTTAAAACATTTGAAGATATTATAGAAGAAAATAAAGATAAAAATTTTATTGAATAATATAAAGGCTATCCCATAAAAAATTTTTATGAGATAGCTATGTTATAAATGGAGAATTATTATGTATAACATAAGATATATAAAGTTAAATTTTACTATAAAAATAAAAGAAAATGGGCATCTTCCTGAGTTTAAAAATTCCACCCTTCGTGGTGGAATGGGAAGGATGCTTATGGAGTTTTTTTGCTTAAATGATGGAGAATGTAGTGAATGTAATAGAATTGAAAATTGCATAGTAAAAAAGGTTATGTATTCAAAGCTTAAGAAAAAACCAAATTTTATTGCAAATGATAATAGTGTTGGTTATATAATTGAATGTTTTGATAAAAGAACAGAATATAAAAAGAATGATATTTTTAAGTTTAATTTGATATTATTTGGAGATACAATTAACTGTATAAGACATTTTATATATGCATTTGATGTGCTTGGACTTAATGGTATAGGAAAATATTATATTCACTATGAAATTTTAAATGCGTGTGATGATGAAGGAAATTTAGTGTTTTCTGATGGAAATATAAATAAAGAAAATATAAAAGTTAAGTATGTAAGAGAGTATATAGAAAACAGAAAAAAATCTCTTATAAACAGACCACAAATATTTTTAAATTTTATATCTCCATTTAGATATAAATTTCAAGGACATTTCAAAGCAGATATTAATATTCAAGACTTGATATTGGCATTAAACAGGAGAATTAATATTTTATATGCTTATGAAGGAATTGATTTGGAAAGTAATGTACAAGCTTTTAATAGTGAAATGCTTGGTAAAAATTTATATTGGAAAGAAAATGCAAGATATTCTGAGCATCAAAATCAAAAAATGAAATTAGGTGGAGTAGAAGGAACAATAAATTTAAATGTTGAAGATGAAGAATTTATTAATCTTTTACTAGCAGGAGAGCTTTTACATATAGGAAAAAATACTTCATTTGGATTAGGTAAATATTTAATAAATTAATTAATGAGTTGGTTTAATTTCAATGTATTAAATTATACTATAGTAATTAAAAATAAAAAGCGAAAATAGAGAAATTAAAGTATTAGAAAAATTTATAAGGAAGGAGAAAAAATAATGTCATTAAAAATATTGAGTTTTTTAGGTGCAACAGAGTACCTTCCATGTATATATAACTTTAAAGATAAAGAAGATAAACCAACAAAGTATTTCCAAACAGCAATAGGAGAATATTTTTTTAGAGATAGATTAGAAGATACTAAGGACAAACTTATAATATTCTGTACAGATAAAGCATTAGCTTATTTTAATTGTAGAAAAGAGGACAGAATACATGAATTTGAAGATGATATGTGGAAAGGAAAGAAGCTTCAACAGGAGTTAGATGAATCTGAGATTTTAAGAAATAGATATGTTGTTAAAAAGGTAGAATGTGAAGTAAATGATGTTTGGGGACTTTTTGAATGTATATTTGAAGAAATTAATGAAGATGATGAAATAGTCTTTGATTTAACTAACAGTTTTAGAATACTTCCTCTTATAGCTATGGTAGTTTTGAATTTTGCAAAGTATGTTAAAAACATAAAAATTAAAGGAATATATTATGGTGCATTTGAAGCAGTAGGAAATTTTAAACAAGTAAGTGAACTTCCTTTAAAAAGAAGGATAATTCCAGTTTATGATATGAGTAATTTTAACTTACTTATTGACTGGATTGTTGGAACTGAGAAATATTTATCATCTGGAAATGCAGAAATGTTAAAGGAACTTATTATAGATACTAAAGATTTAGAAAATAGTAAGGTTATAAAAGATATAGAAAAGAAAGAAATTAAACTATGGATTAAGAAAATTGAAGAGTTTTCAGAAGCAGTTGGTGTAAGCAACGTAATTAAAATAGATAAACTTGGAAATGAAATAAAAGAAAGCTTTCCAATGGCAAAGTCAGTAGTAAAGAATATTTTACCACCATTGGATAAAGTTATGAACAAGATAGAAGGAAATTTTGAAAAATATTCTCCAACAGAAACAGTAAAAAATATTCATGAAACAGTTAAATGGTGTTGTGAACATAATATGATACAGCAAGCATATACTCTTTTTAGAGAAAATATTGTTACATATATATATGAAAGACTTAATATAGAAGGTAGATTTAAAAATAATTTTAATAAATATAAATATGAAAAAAGTAGAAATTATTATAGAAATTTAATAAGCTGTGCATTAAATAATGGTTATATAATACTTGAGAAAAGGAGAAAGAAAAAGAACCTAAATAATTTATATAATAATTATAATTATAGAAAAAAACCTTTTGATGGTATGGATATTAAAAAAGATGATTATGAAGGAAATAAAAAAGTAATATTTGATATGCTTTGGAATAGTAAAATAGATACTGAAATTTATGATATATTCTATTGTATAAAAAATCCAAGAAATGAAATAAACCATGCAGGTTATGTAATATATGATGAACTAAAAAATGTAGATAAAAAAAATCTTTTAAATAAAGCAATAAAAGACTTTTCAAGAATTATTGGTCTTAAATAAAAAATACTTTTTAATAAAAAGAAATATATAGTAGACCTTTTTTAGGGATTGCCACTTTCTAATATCAATACCTCTTATTAATCCTCTCTTTTTTATGGATAGAAATATTTTAGAGATGAATTTAATAAATAAGATATGATAAAATATAAACATCAAGTGAAGAAAAACAAATCTGTGCGCTCCAAAAAACCCTTAAAAAAGGGGGGGAGGTTGTGTAAGAAAAGAAAAACTTGAGAAAATGGCTTAAACACTAGCTTTCAAAGAATTTTTAAAAAATGCGCAACCTAAAAATATACCCTATTTTTAAAGAAAAATTAAAAACCAAAAGGGGGTTGCGTAAAATAGCAAAATTAGCCCGCATGAATACTAGGTTTCAAAGGGGTGCTGTGGAAATTAAATTAGACCTGATTAAGGGATTGTCACTTTTCTTGAAGCTTTTCAAGTAGATATTCCATATCCTCTTGTGGAAATTAAATTAGACCTGATTAAGGGATTGTCACTTCTTAATAACATTATAACCCATACTATTTTCACTACGTGGAAATTAAATTAGACCCGTTTAATGAATTGTCATTTAATTATATTAGAATGTATTATAGTGTAGTAAATTTTATAGAGATTATATGTAATTGAGTTGGATGCTTCATAGATTTTCTAGTATCTTAAGAAAATAATAACAATCACACTTCGTATGATAATAATTATTATGATTTTAATATATCTGTCAGCATCCTAATGAGATAAAGGAAAATCAGCACTCACTATAAAAAGGAGGAAATCATGTCAAAAATATCAAAATCTAAATTATCAAAGTATTTAGAAAAACATCCTGAAAAAAATATAAATTTAGAAGAAGTAAAAGAGTATTGTGAACCTTTAGATGAGGAAATAGAGAAAATGAAAGATTTTTTATTAGGTCCTAGTGAATCAAATGAATATGAATTGTGTGAATTTATTCCTAAAGGACATACTAAAAAACATATGCAAGAATTTAAAGCCAATGAAGAGACAAAATTAGATTTAGATTCTTTTTTTAATAATGCAGATAATTTAATAGTTACTTTTGGAGGTGGTGATGAACATTCAAAACTTTTAGAAAAGTTAACTTTAAAAGCAAGAGAAATTTATGCTTTATTAGAAGGTACAGGGGAGAATAAAATTATATCTAAAGAGGTATCTTTTGATAGCTTGGTAGAATATTTAGATGGCTATAAAAAGGTTGATTATTTTATAGATGAAAATGCAGGTAGTATTACTAACAAAGAAAACATAGAAAATTATTTTAAAGACCTTAAAAGTTTTGTAGATGAAATATGGACTAATGCTTGTAAAGAAAATAACATAGAAGTAATTAATACTTCTAATGAATTAAAACTTCTTTATATTGTACTTAAAGGGGGAAATCCTAAAGCTTTTGTAAGTAATGCTAAAAGCTTAGAGCCTTTTTTATCTAAAACTAAAGGTGATTTATCTTGTGATTTACTAAAAAAACTTGCCTTTTCTTGTTATATAAAAGCAATAGGTAGTGTTGATAAAGCTAAAAATCTTTTAGATAAATATGAAAATGAATTAAAAGCATTAACTATAGTAAATTGTGAAATTTGTGAAAGGATAGTTGAACAGCAAAATAGCAATCCTTATAAGATTTTATCTAAAGCTTTAAGAAATATAGAAGAAGTAAATAGTGAATTAGAAAAAATGAATTAAAAAAGTAGGTTTCTTATTTTGATTTTACATAGAAATAATAATAATATATAATTAGTAAAAAAGAAAAATAGGAGCAGCTAAGTATATGAAAAGATTTAATACAGCAGGTCTTTGTAATCCAAAGAAGCATTATATGGTTGATATAAGTGATAAGTTAGAAAAAATAAAGGTACTAATAGAGAATGAAGAATACTTTGTAATAAATAGACCAAGACAATATGGAAAAACTACAATATTAACAGCTTTAGAAAATAGTTTATAGATGAAAATTTAAGTGAGACATTTAGAAGTTTGAGTTTAGGAGCTTTTACATTTAAATCTGTAATATTAGCAGGAGTTTATGATATAAAGAACTTAAAATTAAAGCTAACCAGATGAAGAAAGAAAGTACAATTCACCTTGGAATATAGCAATTCCTTTTAAGGTTGATATGAGCCTTCATGAAGATAAAATAAAAAATATGTTAGATGAATATGCTTTAGATAAAAATTTAGAATTTGACACTTTAAAGGTAGCAGAGTTTATATATTTTTATACAAGTGGTTATCCTTTTTTAGTAAGTAGATTATGTCAAATAATAGATGAAGATTTAGGGGCTTCTTGGAATGAAGAAAATATGCATCCTTTATAAGAACAATAATAAATGGAGTAGGTTTTGCTTTTAAAGAGGTGCAAATATCAGAAGAAAAAAGATTAGATGTAGTAATAACCTATAATGAAAATAAATATATAATAGAGCTTAAAGTATGGCATAGGGAAGAATACCACGAAAAAGGTCTAAAACAACTAGCAGATTATCTTTATGTAAATAATCAAAGCAAAGGATATTTATTAGTATTTAATTTTAACAAAAATAAAGAATATAAAAAAGAAAACTTAATTTTTGAAGGTAAGGAAATATTTGAAGTATTTGTATAACAATAAAAAAATAGAAAATTAAGTCTAATAAGAAAATAAATAGACAAAAATAAATAAAATATGATACAATACAAATATCAAGTGAAGAAAAACAAATCTGCGCAACCCAAAAAACTCCTAAAAAAGGGGGTAGGTTGCGCAAAAAAAGAAAAACTTGAGAAAATGGCTTAAACACTAGCTTTTAAAGAAATTTAAAAAAATACGAAACCTAAAAATACACCTTATTTTTTAAGAAAAATAAAAAATGAAAAAGGGGTTTCGTAAAACAACAAAATTAGCCCGCATGAACACTAGGTTTCAAAGGGGTGCTGTGGAAATTACATTAGACCTGTTTAAGGGATTGTCACTCTATCTCGACATCACAAACAATTCCTTCACTATAAAAGGTGGAAATTACATTAGACCTGTTTAAGGGATTGTCACAGAATAAATTTTCACCAGCTGCTGTATTAAGTACTGTTGTGGAAATTACATTAGACCTGTTTAAGGGATTGTCACTGCCATTAATGAGGCATTTCTTGATGAGTTATTTGCAGGTGGAAATTACATTAGACCTGTTTAAGGGATTGTCACATTTTCTTATTTAATATATTTTCCATTTTTTATTTCCTGTGGAAATTACATTAGACCTGTTTAAGGGATAAGTAATTGATAGAGCCTAAGGATAAAAAGATTTTCTGGTGACAAGCATTATATAAGCTGTATTCGAAAGAGTATGGCTTTTTATTTTGCGACAATTGTTTTCAGAAAATTTCAAAAACGTATTTTACATAGAAAAAATAATACTATATAATTATTAAAAGAATAAAAGTAGGAGTATTTAAATATATGAAAAGATTTAAAACCACAGGACTTTGTAATCCTAAGAAACAATATATGGTTGATATAAAAGATAAGCTTGAAAAAGTTAAAGCTTTAATAAAAAATGAAGAATATTTTATAATAAATAGACCAAGGCAGTATGGTAAAAGTACTTTGTTGTTTGCTTTAAAAAAGGAATTGTCCAAAAGTTATGTTGTTATAAGTATAAGTTTTGAAGGAATAGGAGATGAAAGCTTTAAGAATGCAGAATTTTTTTCAGAGGTATTTATTGAACTTATATTAAAAAGTTTAAATACTACAAATAAAGAAGAAAAAGAAAAATTTAAATCATTATTACAAAAGAAAATATGTAATTTTGTAGAATTATCTAAAATTATAACTGAATTTATTTCTTCATTAAATAAAGAAGTTATTCTAATAATAGATGAAGTAGATAAAAGCTCAAGTAATAAAGTATTTTTAAATTTTCTTGGAATGCTTAGAAATAAATATTTAGACAGAGAGGCAGAAGCTGATGTTACATTTAAATCAGTAATATTAGCAGGAGTTTATGATGTAAAAAATTTAAAGCTTAAAATTAGACCAGATGAAGAAAAAAAATATAACTCTCCTTGGAATATAGCTGTTCCTTTTAAGGTAGATATGAGTCTTTCACAAGTTGGAATTGAAGGAATGCTTAAAGAATATTCAGAAGATAGAGATATAAAATTTAATGTAAAGAAAGCATCAGAATTTATATATTTTTATACAAATGGGTATCCATTTTTAGTAAGTAGACTATGTCAAATAATAGATGAAGACTTAGGTGGAATTTGGAAAGAAGAAAGTATGATAAAATCAGTTAAAATAATTCTACTAGAAAGTAATACATTATTTGATGATTTAATAAAAAATATGGAAAATAATAAGGAACTTTATAATTATATATTTGATTTAATAATAAATGGAGCAGACAAAAGTTTTAATATTGATAATCCTATTATTAATTTAGGATTAACCTTTGGATATTTTAAAAATGTTGAAGGAAAAGTAAAGATATCTAATAGAATATTTGAACAGAGATTATATAATTATTATATCTCTAAAATTGAAACTGAGGTTAGTATGTCAGGATATAATGTAAAATCATCTTTTTTATTAGGTAATGGGTTAAATATAGAAAAAATATTAACTAGATTTCAACAGTTTATGAAAGAACAATATTCTTCAAAAGATATAAAATTTTTAGAAAGTCAAGGAAGATTATTATTTTTATCATTTTTAGCTCCAATAGTAAATGGAACAGGATTTGTTTTTAAAGAGGTTCAAATATCAGAAGAAAAAAGGTTAGATGTAGTAATAACCTATAATAATCATAAATATATAATAGAGCTTAAAGTATGGCGTGGAGAAGAATACCATGAAAAAGGGTTAAAGCAACTAGCAGATTATCTTGATATAAATAATCAAAACAAAGGATATTTATTAGTATTTAATTTTAACAAAAATAAAGAATATAAAAAAGAAGAATTAACTGTTGAAGGTAAGGAAATATTTGAAGTATTTGTATAGGAATATGTTTTTCAAGTCCAATAGCGTGGATTGGTTCAACAATAATACTTATAAGTTCTTATTATGTAATTATGAAAAAATTTACTAAAAAACATCAAAATGAAGTTTCATCAGTAGAAGTTTATTAAAAATGAAATATTTATGAGATATTTTAAAAAGATTTACTAACTTATGTAACTAAGAAGCAATATATGTTTGATATAAAAGATAAGCTTTAACTTAAAGTGCAAAGTTTTTGTCTTTTAAAACATTTTAGCTATAGATATAATTAGTTCATAGGAACATATAAGGAAGTGCATAAAAGAGATACTTCGGAATTTGTTGTAAATGGTGTCGCTGGTTCGAGTCCAGTTTTATATCTTTTTAAAAAAGGTATAAATAGCTCAGTTTTGGTAGAGCACATAATTCTCTTTTAGTTTTTCTCCTTATTTTTTTAGATAGTGTATATTTGAGTTACTTCGATTGGCTTATTTGGTTCGAATCCAAAAATACTCAAATAGCTTTTCTTCTAAATTTGTTTCCTATTAAGAAGTGCAGAGAAGTGTTACTTCATTAAGAGTTGTTCCACACTTCTCGATTTTCTCTTAAATTTATTATTTATAGAAGGAGTGTTAAGATTTGAGTAAGTTTAATTTAAAAAATATAAATAAAACAGTAAATAAAAGTGGAAATGTAGCATATAAAATGGATGATAAAGAAAGACTTATAACTGAAGTTTTAACATCTTTCTTTAATGAAAATAAGTTTTATGGAGATAATTCTAAAAAAATAGTAGAAGATATTAGAAAGATAGCTGTTAATGATAGTAGGTTTTTAGCTAATCTTACATTATATACAAGAAAAGAGATGCATTTAAGAAGTATATCTCATGTTTTAGCTGGAGAGCTTTCCAAAAGTGTTGAAGGAAAGAAGTATGCTAAAGAAGTAATTAAAAATATTGTTGAAAGACCAGATGATATGAATGAGATTTTAGCTTATTATTTAAATACATTTGGAAAGCCAATCCCTAATGGAATGAAAAAAGGTTTAGCAGAAAGCTTTTTAAAATTTAATGACTATAATAGTGCAAAAATACTTGAAAAATTTTACAAATAAAAAAAGAAACATTTATGCTAAATTTCTGATATAATTAAATTCTCACACAAAAAAATATC
>CACZYK010000052.1 GCA_902785295.1 uncultured Clostridium sp. | reverse complement strand
CCATGATCCCTTGAAATACGTCAGTATTCCTGCGGTATTCTGATACGATCTGACAAAAGAATCTACTGCGCAGCTGTGGCACTATCTCTGTGCGGTATTAGCAAGCAAGTGACATTTCCACTTGCTAGGACATTTAGTGTCCAGTAAAATTCCAGTGGCAAGCTATTATAAAAAAATAAATTTAAGTAAAAAGCTAAATTTTAAGTTTTTTAATTTAAAATTTAGCTTTTTGTTTGTATTATAAAACTTTTATTTATCTATAATATGATAATAATATATATTTATTTACAAAATATATTGAACTTTACAATAAGTAATTATATTATAGTAGTATAAACTCATAGAAGATGGGTATTATTAAGGATAAGAAGTATTTACTTAGTAAAAAGACAAAATAAATGGGAAATAATAAAAAGGAGGGCTATATGCAAAAATTTTCAAGTAATTATATAAGTTGTCATAATAATTATATCATTAATATTAATATGAAAAGTGAAAATTGTGTGGAGGATGAATTTCTTAGTACATATAACGTATTACAGAATATATTGCAAAGAGGTGCTCCAACTAAACCATCAAACTATTTATTAAGTAAATATGAAAATTATAGTATAGACCCAGATATAAGATATTTATCACAGGATGAGTGTAAATGGAATGGGGTTATTAAAGGTTATGGCAATAATAATCCTGCAAAGCTATTTTATGAGAGTATCTTACCAAAAGTGCTAAAGGGTGAATATGATTTTGTTAAAAATTTAATATTGCCTGAAGCATTAATTAATGAAATTACTGGTGAGGAGAATGAAGAGTTTTCTGAAAATGCAGTGGATTTTTATCTTCCACAATGTAAATTAGTAATTGAAATAGATGGTATTCAGCATAAGGAAGAAGTAAATGTTCAAAGAGATATTGAAAGAGATACATATCTTGCTAAGTTTAATATAAGTGTTTTAAGGATACCTGCTAATTCAATAAGGGATAATGATAAGAATTTAGATAAAATACTTAAAGAAATTAAAGAAAAAATTATAAATAGTAAGGAAATTCAATTATATAAAAGTTCATTAGATTTATTTAGTAAAGATAAAGACTCATTAATAAAATATAGCCTTGATGGAATAATGAGATTTCAGATTTTAATACTTCAGTTACTAAAAAGAGGTATTATTAGCATAAGTGATGATAGTTGGAATTTTCAAATTAAATCTTCAGATATACATATTGATTATTTTGTTGCGATAGAAGACATATTTATTTGGCTTGAAAATTTACTAAACTTACAAGGCAAAAAACTAATAAGACCTTCAATAAATATAAAAAAGGTAGATAAATTTGTTAAAAACAAAGAAACATTGAAAATTGACTTTAGTTTACTTAAAAGATGGGATGAAAGTATAAATGAGGATGATGTTATTTTTGTGAGAAGTGATTATTTAGATGAAAAGGATTACTTTAAAGTAGCTACTAGTAAAAGTATAAAATATAACATTATCACTGAAGGTAAAGAATCTAATGAAAGTAGTTTATATATGCTTAATGAAAATATATTTGGTTTTTCAAATTTTAATATAGGACAACTTCCTATTATAATTAATAGCTTATCATTAACTGATACCATAGGTTTATTACCTACAGGTAGTGGTAAATCTTTATGTTATCAATTAGTATGTTTGCTTCAGCCTGCAATAAGCTTTGTGGTTGTACCTATAAAATCATTAATGTATGATCAAAAATATAACTTAGATAAAAAAGGAATAGTACATACTAATTTTGTAAATAGTGAACAGACAGCACAAGAAAAGGAAAAGATATTAAGTGAGTATTCTATGCTCAAATATATGTTTGTATGGATATCTCCAGAAAGATTTCAAACTCATAATTTTAGGAAGCAGTTAAGAACTATAAATAGTATGTATCATATTGGTTATGCTGTTATAGATGAAGTACATTGTTTATCAGAATGGGGGCATGACTTTAGAACGTCTTATTTAAATTTAGCAAAAACTATTAATAGATTATGTCCAGATGCGAAGTTTTTAGGGCTTACAGCTACTGCTTCTAAGAATGTATTAAAAGATATATTAGTAGAATTTAATATGGATGAAAGAAATGTAAAGACTATACTTGATTATACTAGAAAAGAATTAGAATTTAGAGTTATTAAGGATGAGGATGGAAATAGCAAAGATAAAGAAAATTTATTATTTAATCTTCTCCATGATATAGAAAATAAAGATCATATTACAAAAAACAATAAAGGATATAAAAAGTGCATGCTCATATTTACTCCTCATGTAAATGGTAATTATGGCTGCTATTCATTATCAAATAAAATTAATAGTGATAAACAATTTAGTAATATGGCAAAGTATTATTCAGGAGAAGCACCTAAGGAAAATAAGTGTCCTATTATGAATGATAAGAAATTTGGTGAATATAAGATTAATGTTCAAAATGAATTTCAAGAAAATAAATTTCCTATTATGGTAGCAACAAAAGCTTTTGGTATGGGGGTGGATAAGCAAAATATAAGATATACCATTCATTTTGGTCTTCCACAATCAATAGAATCTTTTTACCAAGAAGCAGGAAGAGCAGGAAGAGATAAAGAAAAAGCAGTATGTTACCTATTAAATTCAAGGGATAAAAATGCAAAAAAGTATTATGATGCTGTATTTAGTTTAGAAAGTACAATAGAAGACTTAAATGAAATTAATAAAATAAATTCTAGGTCATCAGATGATTTATATAGAAATCTGTTTTTAATGCTTAGTGGAAATAAAACAATTAAAGAAGAATGTGCATTAGCTATAAATATATATGAAAATTTTTGTAAGGAAAGAAAAGAGTTAATATCAATTGAAGATTTAAGTAGGTCAAGAATTACTTATAATAACAATGTTATTCAATGTAGCTTTGTAACAGTTCAAAAGGCAATTTATCGTTTGAGTTTACTTGGAATAATTAAAGATTGGACCATAGAAGACTGGGGCAACAGAGGTAAGTTTAATATAGAATATGGTCATTGTGATTATCAAAATGCCTTTAATTCATTAAATAAGTATATCAAAAAATATGATATTGAATTTGATTTAAATAATAATAACCTTACAAAATATCAAAAGTATTATGATATTTTAAATAATAATAGCAAGGATAAGGTATATAACCTTATATATATATTAATTCAATGGAACTATGATAATATCTTTTATTCAAGAAGGTTATCACAAAAGAATCTTCTTGATTTATGTGATAGTTACTATACAAAAGGAAAAGAATATTTTAAAAATACATTAGAAGGATATTTTAAGATTTCAGATGAATCCTTTAAACTGGACCATTTAGTATACAATCCAGATGATTTTAATAATACATATGATATGATTTTTTCTAGTGAAGAAAATAAAGTTAAGAATTTAAATGCACTAGAAAAAACTGATGTGGCTCTTATGAGATTTTTAGAAAGCTACAGATATAATACTTCATTAAATTACTTAAGTGGAATTTTAGCATTAAAATTAGATAAATATAATGACAAACTAGTAAGAGATAGATTTAATTCAGCTTTTCAAAAAATTAATACCTATGATGATAAAAAGAAAAAAGAAATTTTTAATAAAACTATAGAGGTAGGAAAAACCTTAGATGAAAAAAATAGAGACTTTTTAGCAGAGGTATTATTAAAATATATCAAAAAGGAAGAGTTATATGATTCATTAAAAGATAATGTGAGTCTTGAGTTAATACTATCAGAGAAAGTCTCAATAATTAAAAAGTTAGGAGAAAAGATAAATGAATAGTTTAGATAAGTTAAATAATACAATAAATGATTTTCAAGTTCAGGTAAAGGAAATTGAAACAGTAGTGGACAAGCAAAAAAAATTAAATAATCTTGTAGATAAAGTTGATTTAATAGTTAATGATGTAAAAGAAATTGAGAAGAAGGCAGATAGCTTATTAAACGCATCTGAAGTAGTGAAAAAAATAGGTGATACAAAGGATGAATTAAAAACTGAAGTTATGTGCCAATTCAAGGAAATGAAAAATACATTAAAAATTGATGTTAACGATACAATAAATAATGTAAAGAAAGAAATGGAAGCAGAAATTAAAAGAGAAATAAGTGATAATAATGATAATTTAAAGAAAAATATGGAAAAATCATTCGCAAATCTTAAAAGTGAATTAATTTATAAAAATGAAGTTACACAGAAATCACTAGAAAGCATAAATAATGAAACAAATATAAAAATAAATAATTTAGAAAATGAAATGAAGAATAATATAGAAGAAAGGGTGAATAAATTAAGTAAAGAAAACAAGGCATTATCAGGAATTGCAATTATATTACTTTTAATTAATTTAGCATTAATATTTATTATTAAATAAACACAAAACATAGTTTTTATATTATAGTACATACGTAATCTTTAGCCCATCAAGGCAATACAATATATTATGCTTTGATGGGTTAATTTTATTATAGCAAGCGATAGAGCCAAGACCTCTTACTAGAACTCTAAGGGTTCAGAAAATTGCCAGTAACAAGTATAATATAAGATGTATTCAAAAGAGTATAGCTTTTTGTTTTGAAAAGAATTATTTTCAGAAAATTACAATAAATTCATTTTACATAGTATTCCTTAAAATAGCACTTGAATTTATAAATAATGGGGACTATAATAGGGGTTGTAAAGAGAAGTCAAAGGAGACTAACCAAAGTTTTGGGTTGGTCTCTTTTTGCTTATTATGAAAAAACAACATGGGTGCACACATGAAAATGCTTTTTCAAATCCTTTGCTAAGGGAAGATATCCGCAGTTTATTTTTACCCTTACAATTAGTTAATTAACATTCAATTTATTAATATACTTACACTTTATGTTTTTATGGAAATCTTGCTATGAAAGTAGCTTAAAGGTTTTTAGAGATTTTTTTAGAAAAGAGCTTTGTAAGAATTTTAGAGGACTTTTTACTAATTTTAAAGAAGCTTACAGAATTTTTAGATAACTTTTCATAAAGTCTTAAAAAATCAGTTATTTTTATGGTGTTATAAGTAGATTTTTAGTTTTTAAGTATATATTATTTTATATTTTTTGTTTTAGTGTTAAGGATTTTATTTATTAAAAGCAGAAAAACCAGACTTTAAATTTTTTCAATTTAAAGTCTGGCTTTTTTAAAATGGGAATAGGTATCTTTTGTTATAGTATCACTTCTTCTTTTTGTCTTTTGATTATATTATTTATAATTCCCTTCAAGTAATTAGGAAGAGAAATTATATCGTTTGAATTTTTGTAGTATCTTATTGATACAAATTTAGCTATTATATCATTTGCAACAGCAAATTTTAAGTTCCAATTTAATGGAGCAATAGCTTGTATTATATGCATAAATTCAGTGCTGGTAAGAGAAATCTTTTTTCCTGAATCTTTGTAAAATTTTATAATATCATTTAAAAGGGTATATTCTTCTTTATTTAAAACCATTACAAAATCAGCCTCTTCATTTTCTGAAAAAATTCTTTGTTTTTTACAAAAAAGGCTACATTTAAAAGAAATGCAGAAATCTCTAATCTTTTTAGGGGCAGTATTATAAACAGAGCTTTTATTAATTTTTTCAACAAAATCTCTTTCTAAAAATCTTTTTATAATCTTTTTTCCATAATATTTATCATTACTTCCAAGTGCTTTAGCCCAAATGCTATTATTTAGGTTAAGAAGATTTATTATAAATTCATCTTCTTTATAAAATTTACTAGAACGGCTTCCTTTAAGCATTGCTAAAACTAAGGCTATACGTTTTTCAACTAAAGTAAGGCATGAAAAATCTATACTAAAAAACCACTCAGAAATGCGTGTAAAACCTTGGCTTCCCTTAGTGTGCATTTTTTCCATGTCTGTAAGAATCCATTCATTATTAGTTTCATTTTTATTTAATATTTTAAGTGAAATAAGGTTTTTAACATTAGAAACAATAGTCCTTAATGATGCTTTAACATATTTTCCTTGAAGCTTTTCTGCAAGAGAAGTAATAGAAAAATCCTCTGTTTTTATAAAGTAAGATTTTTTATCAATAGCTTCAGAGGATATAAAGCATAATCCAAGCATGGTATCTATAGAATAATATTTTTTACATTCTAAAATCTTATCTATAAATGCATTAGGAACTTTTGTTGCCATAATAATCACCCTTTCATATAAAGATTAAATTCATCCTTTCCACCAATAATCTTTCTAAGCTTTCTTAAAATTCTCATTCTTAAAGCAAGTGCTTCTTTATAGGTCATATGATATTCTTTAGCATATTCTCTTAAAGTTTTTTTGTTTAGAAATATATAATTTATAAAAACCTTTTCATTTGGAGATAGCTTGTCTATTGCATCTTTTAAAAGAAGATTGTCTAAAGTGTTGTAAATTTGTTCTTCTATGGGTAGTTCTTGAGAAAGCAGAGTATTTTCAAGAGTGTCTGTAAAAATAAGAGCTTCCTTTCCTTCAGCAGCTTCTCTTGATTTAGATTTTCTTAAAATTTCATATAAGGAGTTTTTAATAGTTCTTATAGCAAAAGCCACAAAGGTATTGCTTCTAGAATTATAATAAGTTAATGCCCTTAACAAAGCTTTATAACACTCATTTTCAATGTCATATTTATCATATCCATAAATGAATATTGACTTTGAAAATTTCTTTATAAATGGGATAAAGCTTTCAATAAGTTCTTCTTTAGCTTTTAAATCATTATCTTCAAGAAACCTTGTAACTAAATTTTCGACATGCTGACTATCCATAGGTACCCTCCTTTAAAACTTAAATATTTGGAAAATTTTTACTATTTATAGTATACAATCATTGGAAAATAAAGTCAATAGATAACTGTAAAAAAATAGCAAAAAAGAATTTTAAATAAAATATTTTATAAAAATGAAAGTAAAAGTATAATTTAGTTAGAGGAAATTGACTATATTATTTTGTCATGACTTTGAGTTAGTAGGGTAGAAGAACAAAATAATACAGTTAATATATTTGCATAAGTATCTAAATTTTACACATAAAAATGGTTAAAAATATAAAAATAAGTTATTGGCTAGTCATTTATGTTGACTTATAGCTAGTAGGGTGGAAAAAGCAAAGTAATTATATATTGTCAAATTTAAAGCAAAGTAATACATTTAATGAATGTAATAAGCTTTTATTTAGAATATTTTACTAATGGAAAGGAAGATGGAAAAATTATGAATAAAACAATAGAATATTACAATATAAATTCAGATTTATTTATAAATTCAACAAAAGATGTAGAATTTAATAAAATGCAAAATATGCTAATTAAGTATCTTAAAAAAGGAGATTGCATTTTAGATTTAGGCTGTGGCTCAGGAAGAGATAGTAAAGCGTTTTTAGAGAAAGGTTTTAAAGTTGTATCAGTAGATGGCTCAAAAAAGCTATGTGAATTTGCTAAAAACTATATAGGACAAGAGGTAATAAACAGTACATTTCAAGATTTTAAAAGCAATATAAAATTTGATGGTGTATGGGCTTGTGCCTCCCTTTTACATCTTCCATATGAAGAATTAAAAAAAGTTATGAAAAATATAAGTAGCATGATAAAGTTAGAAGGATATTTTTATTTATCTTTTAAGTATGGTGACTTTGAAGGTGAAAGAAATGGAAGATATTTTACTGATATGACAGAAGAAAAATTTAAAGAATTAATAAAAGATATGAAAGAGTATAAATTAATAGAAAAACACATAACAGAAGATGTAAGAGCTTCAAGAGAAAATGAAAAGTGGCTTAATGTTATATTAAAAAAAGTATAAATTTTAATATAGAACTAGTATGAATAAATTAAATCAAATCAAATAGGAATATTTTTAAATAATAAAAAATAGAATTTCATTTCATAGAAACAAAAGAATGTGCTTTTATGAAATGATTTTTTATTTTATTTTTGTGTAAAAAAATATCATAATAAATAATAAAAGATAAAAAATAGCGAATATATTGTGTATGTAGTTCAACTATGATAGAATAAAGTATAGAAATAGACAAAGTTAAATAAAGCTTAAAATGAAAACGCTTTCTAAAGCACTATGATATTTTGAAAAGCAGTTATATGGAAAATTTTTCAGTAAAAATGAGAATTACAATTCTGTAAATTAAGGTATGTATAATAAAAATAAAGCAGGTGTTATTATGAATGAAGAGATACTTTTTATGCCACTTGGAGGGGGTCAAAGAGTTGGGGCAAGCTGTTATTATTTAAGACTTGGAAATGCAAATATTATTCTTGATGCTGGTATAGGTATTGAAAATGGAGTTGTTTTTGAACCTGATATATATTCTTTATTAACATCATCATTTCTTGAAAGTCTAAATCAATTGAATCAAGTATTTATATCCCATGCACATATTGACCATGTAGGTTTTTTGCTTAAATTACTGAAAGGTATAAGAAATCCTGAGGTTTATATGACTGAAATGACATCATTACTAGCTAAATATCAATTATATGATAAAGATTATATGTTAGGTAGTATAAAAACAGAGGAAGAAAGATTAATAGCTCAAAGGATATTAGATGGGGTAATAAATGTAAGTTATATGCAGTCATTAGATTTTATAAATTATACGGTAACTTTTTTACCAGCAGGACATATTCCAGGTGCAATGATGATGTTATTTGAATATGGGAAAAGAAAGATATTGTATACAGGTGATTATTCTGTTGATAAAACCTTTCTAACGGATGGATATTTTATACCTGATAACATAAAAATAGATACAATTATTATGTGTGGTTTACATGCAAAGCATCCAAATTATATAAAAAAATCAAATAGCTTATATAGTGCAATAAAAAGAATATATAGTGAAGTAACTAGTGGGTCTTCTGTAATGTGTTATGTTCCACAATTAAGTAAGGGAATAGAATTTATTAAAACCTTAAATGAGTATAATTTTAAAAATGTACCAATATATATAGATAAATCTATAATGCCTATAGTTGAGAAATTTGAAAAATTATCAATACCTATATTAAATGAAAATAATCATGTTGTTTATGGAAAGTCTATAAATATTCCTCACATATATGTTACATCAGAAAATAAGTGTAGTGCTAGTAAACTTTATAAATGTATAAAGGTTGATTTTTCACTTCATGATGATTTTCAAGATATGAAAAGGTTTATAAAAAAGATTAACCCAAAACAGGTATATATAGTTCATTGTCCAAAAGAGCGTAGTTGTGATGAATATACAATAGAACAAACTGTTATGCTCGATGGAGAATGTAGAACCCAATTTGTTTTTGCAGAAGAAGGGGAAATATATAAATTATAATTAATTGGAGGTTAGAAATGATTAATGTAGAAAATAAAAAAGTAAAAGAAGTAATAAATAAAATTCATGAAGCAATGCTTAGAAAGGTTAAAAAGGAAAAATCAATAAATAATGAAATCGTAATGGAAAATAGATTATTTTCTGTGCTTTGTCATAATTTTAGTAGTGAGCCTACACAATGTGCAATTGAGATGAATAATAAATATGGTTATAACTTAAATGGATATGAAGTTATTCAAATATTTAGGAAGAGAAGAATGGGAAATCCTGTTGAAAGAGTGGAATTATTAGAGTGGGCAAATAAGGTAACAGAGTATTTTAAAAAGGTAATTGAAGGAGATGAAGCTTCTTTTGAGAAGTTTGAAAAAATTAGAAAAGAGCCTTCACTTAAAAATGGAAAGTTTCATATGTCTCAAGAACGTATAGTAGCAATAATGATTTTTGAAAAGTATCCTGAAATTGATGTATTTAATGATAAGGAAAATTTATATTCATTAGGAAATACTTTATGTAAGTTCTTTTTCTATGAGATGGTAGATGCTATTAGTTATGTGTATGGCTTTACTCAGGATAAAGATAAAGTAAAAAATAATACACTTCAAGAGAAAATATCTTACAAACAGGCATTACAAAGAATAAGTCAATTAGAAAATACATTAGAAAGAACAAATATAATGTTACAGGATTTACAAGATGAGTTTGAGGAACAATTAGAAGAAAGTAAAATAAGAGAACTTACAGATTTCTTTGCAAGGTTAAATTCAGAAAAATATGGTTGTATTTTAGATGAGCTTCTTGTAGTTAAAAGAGGAATTGATGAACTTAGAAAGAAAAATTATGAGCTTCCTATTGAGATTAATGGGCTTTTAATTATGGTAAAAAAATTAATTCAATTTGTAAGAGATAGTCATATAGAACCAATTATGAAGATTAATATGGTTAAAGAGGTTATTGCTAAAGATGTTGAATTTTGTAATTATGAAGGAACACCATTTATATCTACTAAAGATACTAAGAAGGTAAAGGTTGTTTCTCCAGGATGGATTTATAAAGATAAAAATATTCAAATTTCAAGACCAAAAGTTAAGGAGGAAAAAGAAAATGATTAATAGTAATGATGATTTAAAGCATAATGATTTATGTGTTGGAATAGATTTAGGAACAACAAATTCTGTTCTTGCTACAATTAATGTAAAGCCTAATGGTGATATAGTAAGTAAGGTTGTGGAAATACCAAGAGCTGTAGATATGTATAATTCAGTATCTTCAGAAGTAAAATTTACAAAACAAAAGAAACCTACATTGCCATCTTGTGTTTACTATAGAGAAGAAAATAATTATGAACCATTAGTAGGTGATTTTGCTAAGTTTCAATATCAATTAAGACCTCATTTAGTTGCAAAATCTATTAAAAGTCAAATGGGTAAACCTTTTGCAGAAGGTTTATCACTTGATGTTCCTGATAAAACACCAGCTGAAATTTCATCAAGAATATTAAAGCATATGCTTAAAGCAACATCTAATATTTATAGAACTGAAATAACAGATGCAGTTATTACTGTACCTGCAAATTTTGATTCATCTATGTGTAAGGCAACAATAGATGCTGCTAAATTAGCTGGCATAAAAACAAAAAATTCTGATGGAAGTGAAAGACCTATTCTTTTATCTGAGCCAAATGCTGTAATTTATGATTTGATTAATCAAATAAATAATGGCGAAATATCAAGTCATATATTAGATTTAAGTGAAGAGAAAAATGTATTAGTGTTTGACCTAGGTGGTGGAACTTTAGATATTACTATGCATAAAATAAAAAGAAGAGATAATTTAAAGGAGGTTTTAGAGGTAAATGAGATTGCCACAAATAGATATACACTTCTTGGTGGAGATGATTTTGATGAAGAAATAGCAAAGGCTATGTATGAAAGATATAAAAAACAATATTCAAACAAAGGTAAAGAGATTATTTCAAAAATAGAGAGAGAAAAAGATATGATTATGCCAAAACTTAGGGCATACGCTGAATTTTTAAAACTTGAGATAAGTGAAAAGTGTAGTGAAGATTATTGTTCTGATTCTGGTTGGGATGATTATGAGGATGAAATTAGTGCACCAACTGGTGGTAATATGCCAGGTGGTTTGTCCTATGATGATACATTTACAAAAGAAGAGGTTGAATCAATTTTAAGTACATTTATGGCAGATAATCTTGTTTTTGAAGATTATAAAAGAATAGATAGTATTTCATCTACAAGAAATATTATTTATCCTATCTTAGATGTTTTAGATAAAGCATCTAAAAAAATGAACGTGGAAAATGTAGTCATAGATGCAGTTATTGTTAATGGTGGAATGTCTAAGTTCTATATGGTAACTGAAAGACTTGAAAAATTTTTTGGCTTTAAGCCAATTGAAGCCCTTGACCCAGACCAAGCTGTAGCAAGAGGAGCAGCTGTTTATCATTATTATTTACATAAATATGATGAAATTAAAGACAATATGAGAATTATTGGAGAAGAAGAGGGGAATGAAAAAGTAAATGATGAAAGAGTAAAGACAAGACCATTAAATTCATATATGCCTATTGAGTGGGGAAAGAGTATTTTAAATGATAGTTTATATCTAGGAGTTAAAAATGGAGGTGTTCATAAAATTATACCTACAGGTGCTGAACTTCCATATAAATCTGAAGTTATGACAGGATTTCAAATAAATCCTGGACAGAATATGATAGCTATTCCTATTAAAAGTCGTAATCTTGATGGTACATATAGAATTATTGCAAATGGTAATATTATCTTTAAGAATAAGTATCCAGATGGAGCATATGTGGCTTTTGAAATTTATATGAATAACAATAAAGTAATCACAATGAAAGCATGGACAAGCAATGATACCAATGGACTTGAAAAAATTGAAGAAGGTTATGTTGAGATAAATATTGATAATAATGAATCTTCTAATATTAAGACAAAAATCATAGCACCAAGTGGAAGTAAGCTTCAACCAAAGGATGAAATAAATAATATGCTTCAACTTTGTAAAAACTATGAAAGATGTAGAAATAAGCCAAGTGGTATCAATATAGCTAAAAAAATTAAATCTTCAGTAAAAAATATCTGTAATGCTCAAAATAAAGAGGATTTTGCAGAAGTAATATTAAAAGCTCTTGATGAAAGTTCAAGTCAAGAGGAAAAACAAAGATTATTTGTTATCGCAAGAAAAATTGGCTACACATGGAAAGATACTGAAAAGAGAAAACTTGCAAATTGTTGTATGTTACAGTTAAGGAGTGAACTTTTAGGTATTACTGATAATGGTCCTAAGGTATCAACAAATAATCAAGCTATTTATACATTAAGTGTATGTGCAAATGAAAATGATATGGAGAAACTTTCTGCACTTCATAATAATAGTAAATATTATCATTCTTGTTTATATTCACATGCAAAAACTAAGACAGATGTTTATTGGTTAAAACAACAATTAGAAAATGACATTAAAAAGGTAATGAAGAGAAGACAAAGTAATCTACAATTTACTTCATATGCAATGGGAATTGCACTTAGAAAAGATGAATGTAATGTTTTAAATTTAAGTTGGGAAGAAAATATTGTTAAACAATTAAAATATGTTATAAAGAGTGAAAATTTAACACTTGAGGAACTTGTAAATTGTGTAATTTCTCTTGGATTAATATGTGATAACAGACAAAATAATTATGAAACTCACAAATTTGATGATGTGATAGATACAATCGAAGGTGTTGATTCAACAAAATGTATGAAAGCAAAAGAAGTTGCTATTAAAATGATAAAAGGTGAAATTCTTAATAGTGAGGAAGAAGCATTTTTGCTTACTAAACTTGAAATAGAATAATATTTTATTAGAAAATTATATCTTTGTTGGCTTAATAATAAAATTTGTAGCTTAAGAAAACTTTTACTTTAGTTAAAAAATAAAAATTCCAGTAAAGCAATATTAGCATTACTGGAATTTTTTATGTAATTATATAATATATTAAATTTTATTACTTTGTTTCCTGAATTTGTACTAGAGAAAAGTCCTAATGCAATCTCAAAAAATATTTCATAATATATAAAGTTTAAAGAGCACCATTGCTTAATAAAAATAATATTACATTATTTTCTATTTATACTATTAAAGAAAAAAATATATAGTTAACATTTTTGTCTTGCCTTAACATAAGCTATTATAGCAACAATTATATCTAATACAAAACAATAGGATAATATTCCATAAATAATTGATGTTGATAGTTTAAAAATTCCAATTCTATATCCACTAATTATTCCTGCTAATGCAATTGTTCCAGTTATCCCCATAAACATAAGACTTATTATAAGTGGTATAAACATTAGCATAAACAAAAAAGGATTTCCCATACCAAGCATTACAACAAAGAGTATTAAATGTACTGGAATATAAACAATTTTTACAAGTAGATTAAAAAGTAGTGCATCTTTTGCATTCCATTTAAAAACAATAAATATTATAGCTAAAATTGCTGTTAACATAAATAATGCAGACATTATAACTGATGTTGTAGCAAATATAATAAAACCACTTTCTTTAACAAATGATTTAAAGATTAAATAAGTAGCTAATACAAATAAATATGGAAAAAACATTATATAAATAAGAGGTAATTTTTTCATTGTTAATAGTCCTTTCTTAAGTATATTATAAAACTTACATTAAATGTTATTATATGGTTTTAATTATAGCTCATTTAGTTACTTATAATCAATACTTGCCATTATAATTTATAATCTTTTACATTTTTTTATTTTATCATGTTTAGACAAAATACTATATTCATATTATAATACATATTAAGATAATTAATTTTTATTATTTGGGGAAGTGGTTATTATGAACAATAAAATATTAAAAGATGGCATTGATTTACATATTCATACAACAAAATCTCATGGTATGAGAACAGTAGAAGAAACAATTAAAGATGCAGAAGATGAAAATTTAAGAGCTATTGCAATAACAGACCATAATACCTTTGCAATAAAAGAGCCTAGAAAAGTTAATGATTTAGAGGTTATTCCAGGAGCAGAGTTTAGCACATTATATAAAAATAAAAGTGGAAAAGTTATAGAAATACATATTGTAGGAATATTTTTTAATGGAATAAATGACAAAATAAGTGGAATATTTGATAATTTACATAGTGAAAGAGAAAAATATATAAAAGCTATTATGTCAAAACTTCAAGAATTAGGCGTAAATATAACATATGAGGATTTGATTACACATTATAAAGACTCTGACCAAATAGGAAGACCTCAAATTGCACACCTTATTTTAGAAAGAGGATATAAGTATATTGGAAACTATTCACCATATTTTATTGACCCTTTAGATTTTATTCATTATATGGATATGGACAAGTGTGTAAAATTAATTTCTGAAAATGGGGGCATTCCTATACTTGCTCATCCATATCATTATAATTTTACTTATGAAGAAATAGAGGATTTAATAAGAGATTTTAAAAAAGCTTCAGAAAATAAAGTAGCTGCTATGGAAGTTTATTATATAAAATATGACGAAAATAAGAGAAATACCCTAAAAATACTAACACAAAAATATGGACTTCTTTCAAGTGCAGGAAGTGATAGACATAAAAAAATAGATTCCTTTACCCATGAACCTTATAAATTAATAGAAGAAATGAAGAGTTCATTAGGTATTTAATTTTTAGTTATGTTGTTGAATTAAAAAAATTGTAAAAAATAAATGTTAAAATTTTTAGGGGGATTTTGTATATATGAAAAAAATATCATTATTATTAACAGTTATTATGACTGTTAGTGTATTAAATGGGTGTAATTTAAGTGATAGTGAAACAAAAACAAAAGATATTAAAAATAAAGAAGAAATTAGCTATAGCAAAAATGATGATAGTAATGATAAAGATAAAAATAAAAAAGAAACTAATACAGCTAGTGAAACAGTAAAAAAATTTGAAGAAAAAAGTATAACGTTAAATGAAGAGGATAAGAGAATATTATCAATGTTAATAGGAGAAATTTGTGATTTTAAAATATCAAAAACAGGAAGAGTAGTATCTAAAAATGAAAATATTATACCTACTACAGATAAGGAAAAGTTAGACTTATTGTGGATGATGTTTTGTGATTGTTGGTTAAGACCTGTTATTGATTTTAATAATTATAAGAGTGGTAATTCTTATTCTAAAATAGCTATTCCAGAGGAAGATGTAAATAAAATGTTAAAAGATGCCTTTGATTCTAAAGATATTACTATCAAAGATCAAAGCAATGGTCTTAGATATGTAAATGGAAATTATGAACTGTCTTTGGCAAATAGAGGAGATGAATATATTGTTACTGATATTACAAAAGTTACTCAAATTTCTGAAAGCCAAGTTAAAATTGAAGGAACTACAAAGAGTTTTGGTGCTAGTTCTAGTGGTAGTGACTATGTTATAGGTTATTTAGAAAATTTCAAAGCTATTGCAAATATAAATGAAGATAGTATGTTTGCTGGATATACATTAATTAGTTTAGAATTTGTGGATTCAAGCAAAGAAGATAATGATTATATTTTACCAGATAGTAACAAAAAATACTTATCAGCAGAGGATATTAAAAATCTAAGTAAAGATGAACTAGCTATTGCTAGAAATGAAATTTTTGCAAGACATGGGTATGTATTTAAAATGGAAGAATATAAAAATTATTTTGAAGGTAAAATGTGGTATAAAGAAAATCCATCATTTAGTGGTTCTGAAAGTGAATTAAATGAATATGAAAAAGCAAATATAAATTTAATAAAATCCTATGAAGAAAATAAAATTAATGTAACAGAAGATGGAAAAATAAACTATTTAAAATATGGTAATGCTAGATTTGGTTTTATAATAGACTATCCTGATTTTTTAACAGAAGCTAATGAGTCAATAAATGGTGATGGAGTTACTCTTACTAACCCTGAAAATACTGTTTGTTTAAAAGCATATGGTCTTAATAATGTATTATCACAAACAACTAAGGACTATTTTGAATCAAATAAGGAATCAATAGATGTGGATATTTCTTATGAAGCTTTGTTTGATAATTCATATATTCTTTCATGGGAAGATAATGGTTTAATATATTACAAATATACAGTAGTAGGAACAGGATGTTTTAATAGCTTTTATATAAGTTATCCAAAAGAAGAAAAAGAAAAATTTGATGAAATAGTTTCTACCATATACAACAGTTTTAAAACAGGAGACTTAACAGAAGTACATGGTCCTATCATGAATTATAATTAATTTTTGCTAAAATAAATAGTATATATTCTTTTTTAACAGTTTAAAAAGCAAAAGCACCTGTAAGACCTTATGAATTAAGGCTTACAGGGCTTTTACTATTTTCAAAAAAGTGCATACTTTTTTAAAACAAACTGTCAACATAAGATATTTTACTAATTCAAAATTATTTTCTTTAATGGCTTCCTTTACATTTTTCTGAGTATAATCCATAAGTTTATTTAAGCTTGAATAATTACTTTTAATTATATCATAGATTTTTATCTTGACTTAAACCATACTTTAAGTGCTATGATTTATTCATAAACTTGTTTTAAGAATAGAAGGATTGATTTTATGAAATATTCAATATCAGAAGTTGCTGAAATTATGGGAGTTCCTGCTTCAACAATTAGGTTTTATGATAAAGAGGGATTACTTCCAAATATTAAGAGAGAAAGTGGAAAAAGAGTATTTACTGATGATGATTTTAAATGGTTAAAGGTATTAAATTGTTTAAGAAATATTGGTATGCCTTTAAAAAAAATTCGTGAATATGTTGAACTTGCAGAAGAAGGTGATAGTTCTTTAATAGAAAGATATGAAATAATACTTAATCAAAAAGAATCAATTAAAGAGCAAATAAAAATGTTAAAACAAAACTTAAAAGAAATAGAATATAAGGAATGGTATTATAAAACTGCAATTGAAGCAGGTACAGAAAGTATTCATAAAAATAGAAAATGTAATCCAACAATGGAACCAGATGAAATTCCAGAGGATATTTAAAAGGAGAGATATAAATGGAAGTATTAAAAAATATTAACAACCCAAGTGATGTAAAAAAATTAAATATAGAAGAGTTAAAGGTTTTATCTTCTGAAATACGTGATGCACTAATGAATAGGCTTAGTAAACGAGGAGGTCATTTTGGTCCAAATTTTGGTATGGTAGAAGCAATAATAACTCTTCATTATGTGTTTGATTCGCCAAAAGATAAGTTTATATTTGATGTTTCTCACCAAAGCTATCCACATAAAATATTAACTGGTAGAAAAGATGCTTATCTTTATGAAGAGCATTTTGATGATGTTTCAGGATATACTAATCCAGAAGAAAGTGAGCATGATTTATTTAATGTGGGACATACTTCAACTTCAATTAGCTTAGCTTCTGGAGTTGCTAAGGCAAGAGATTTAAAAGGGGAAAAAAGTAATGTTATTGCAATTATAGGTGATGGCTCATTAAGTGGTGGAGAAGCATTAGAAGGATTAGATTTTGTAGGAGAGCAAAACACTAATTTTATTATTCTTGTAAATGACAATGATATGTCCATTGCAGAAAATCATGGAGGAATTTATAAGAATTTAAAAGCATTAAGAGAATCCAATGGAACATGTGAATGTAATTTATTTAAAGCTATGGGACTTGATTATCTTTATTTAAATGAAGGAAATGATTTAGAAAAGTTAATTGATACATTTAAAAGTGTAAAGGATATAGACCATCCAATAGTTGTCCATATAAATACCCAAAAAGGAAAAGGCTACAAATTTGCAGAAGAAAACAAAGAAGACTGGCACTGGTGCATGCCATTTGACATTGAAACAGGAAAATCTACTTTAAATTTTTCAGGAGAAGATTATGGCACTTTAACTGCTGATTTCTTACTTAAAAAGATGAAAAACGACCCTACTGTTATAACTTTAGTAGCAGCAGTTCCTACAAATATTGGATTTACAAAAGAAAAAAGAGAGGAAGCAGGAAAGCAATTTATAGATGTTGGAATTGCAGAAGAACATGCAATAGCTATGATATCAGGAATTGCTAAAAATGGTGGTAAACCAATATTTGCAACACACTCTAGCTTTATTCAAAGAACATTCGACCAAATGTCTCAAGACTTATGCATAAACAATAATCCAGCAACAATTTTAGTAAATACAGCCTCTGTATATGGAATGAATGATGTAACACACTTAGGAATTTTCGACATTCCTTTAATTTCAAACATTCCAAACATGGTTTATTTAGCACCAACCTCTAAAGATGAGTATTTTGCTATGTTAGATTGGAGCATTGAACAACAAGAACATCCAGTAGCAATTCGTATCCCTTGTAATGGAGTTATAACTGACAAGAGAGAGGTAGACACTGATTATAGCAATTTAAACAAATATAAAGTAGAAGAAAAAGGAAGTAAAATAGCAATTATAGCATTAGGAGATTTTTATCAACTAGGAGAAGAAATCGCAAAAGAAATAAAAGCTAAATTAAATATTACACCAACATTGATTAACCCTAGATATATAACTGGTCAAGATATAAACTTACTAGAAGAACTAAAAAATAACCATGAAATTGTCATAACATTAGAAGATGGAATTTTAGATGGAGGTTTTGGAGAAAAAATTTCAAGATTTTATGGAACTTCAAACATGAAAGTTAAAAATTATGGCATAAAAAAGAGTTTCCTAGATAGATATGATGCTAATCAATTATTAAAAGAAAATGGTATTTCAAAAGAACAAATAATTGAGGATATCATTAATCTTGAGATATAAATTTATCCATTTTATTTAGAGAGTAATATGGCACACTTGTATAGAGATGTAGAGGCATTAAATGCAGGAAAAGGAATAGAAAATGATATTATTGAGGTAGATTAATGAGAAAGATTTGGTTTGATGAAGTATTGGAAGATTGTACCTATTGGTAGAAGTAAGATAAAATTTATAGTAGGTGGTGAAAAAATGGCTAAGTATGTCATGTCTGATTTACATGGTTGTTATCATAAATTTAAAGAGATGTTAAATCTAATAGATTTTAAAGATGAGGATGAGCTTTATATAATAGGAGATATTTTAGATAGAGGAGATAAACCACTAGAAATATTAGATTATATAGTAGCCCATAAAAACATACAATTACTTAAGGGAAATCATGAAAAAATGTTTCAAGAATTTTATGAAATGGGTAATTATTATTTATGGTATTGTAATGGTGGACAAACAACCCATAGTGAATTACTAGAAAAACCTTATTATTATGAAGATGCAATGTATAAATATATAAAAAATCTTCAAGTAATTAAAATAATAGATAAATTTATATTAGTACATGCAGGATTAAATTTTTTCAACAACTACAACGAACTAGAACTTAAAGAATTTTTAAGCAATCAAGACGAAGAAACCTGTCTTTGGACAAGAGAAAATATAGACAATGAAAAACAATTTAAAGATTATACAATTATATGTGGACATACTCCAATACAAGAAATTAGTAATGATTATAATGAAGAAGTGCAAATACTTAAAAGAAAAGGAACAATATATATTGACTGTGGTTGTTGCTTTGAAAATGGCAAACTTGCTTGCCTAAGACTAGATGATATGAAAGAATTTTATGACTAAACTAAACATAAATCACAGTATCAATAAAAAGTTACTGTGATTTGTTAATTTTTAGTGTGATTAATGAATATAAATTTATTTTATGGATAGAATTACATAAGGGTGTTTATCAACATTAATATATTTTTGTATTTCAGAAGTAAAAGAAAAAATGATATAATAACTAAAGAAAAGAACTTAAAAATGGAGGAAGACATGAATTGTTTAGAAGCAAAACCTTTTTTGAAATGGGCAGGGGGAAAGGCAAAACTATTACCTGAAATAGAAAGCAGATTATTAAAGAAGGAAAAATAAAAACATATATAGAGCCATTTATAGGTGGAGGAGCAGTATTTTTTTATATGCTATCTAAGTATAAATTTGACAATTTAATTATAAGTGATATCAATAAGGAGCTTATATTAACCTATAAAATTATAAAAAATAATGCAGAGGAACTTATAAATATATTAGAAAACAATGATACAAAATATAATAATCTTTCTTCTTTAGAAGAAAAACAAGAATTTTATTATTATATTAGAGATGAATTTAATAAAGGAAAAAATACAATAAATTATGATGCTATAGGAAAAGATGAAATAAACCATGCCTCTTTTATGATATTTTTAAATAAAAGTTGCTTTAATGGCTTATACAGAGAAAATAAAAAAGGTGGATTTAATGTTCCATTTGGTAAAAAAGAAAAGGTAACTTCTTTTGAAAGAGATAATATATTATCAGTAAGTAAAGCATTAAAAAATACTATTATATTAAATGGAGATTTTGAAATAGTAAAAAAATATATAAATAAAGATACATTTATTTATATGGATCCTCCATATAGACCTTTAAAAGATAAAGGAAGTTTTAAAGATTACTCAAAAGAAGAATTTAATGATGATACTCAAATAAGACTTAATGAATTTTGTAAATACATAAATAAAGTAGGTGCTAAATTTATGGAAAGCAATTCAGACCCAAAAAATACAGATGAAGAAGATGAATTCTTTGATGAACTTTACAATGATTTTAATATAGAAAGAGTAAAAGCAGCAAGAAGCATTAATAGTAAAGGAAATGGAAGAGGAAAAATTTCAGAAATAATAATTAAAAATTATTAATAAAAGGACTATTGTAAGATATAAAGTATTACAATAGTCCTTTTATTCTATAAAAATTATAGTATAATATAGATAAAAATATATAATAATGCAAAAAAACAAACAAAAATATACAGGAGATGAGAATATGTTATTAAATGAAGCATTTTTTGCTATTAAAGACTTAGTAGGAATACAATTTAAGGATATTTTTAATGAATCACAATTAGAAGATATTATAAAGAATAAAGGAAAAAGTGGACAAATACTTGAACTCGCTATTGGATTAAAAAATACTAATGTAACTTTAGATTTTGAAGATGGAGAATTAAAAACCAATAAATGCAACGCTAAAGGAAAGCCTTTAGAAACAATGTTTATAACCCAAATATCAGGAATAATAGATGAATTATTAGATGAGAAAACTTTTGAAAAAACTAAGTTATATGAAAAAATTAATAACTTATTATATGTACCAATTAGCAAAGAAGGAAATCCAAAAGAATGGTTTATTATTGATGCCATTCATATTGACTTAAAATTGGACAAGTATTCTTTTGTAGCAAAACAATTAGAAAAAGATTATTATTCTATATGCTCACAATTAAGAGAACACATAGAAACATCTGAAGACGGATTTATACATACATCTAGTGGAGATTTTATTCAAATAAGAAGCAAAGACTCAAAGCCATATCATGCTATATATTCTAAAAAATATGGCAGAGAAGTATCAAATAAAAACCATGCTTTTTATTTTAAAAAGGAGTTTATGAATTATTTCTTAAATAAAAATAAGTAGAAATAAAGATTTTTAGTATAGGGCGGTAAAAGAAGTGAATAAATGTGTTATTATTCCAGACTCTTTTAAAGGAAGTCTTTCTTCCATAGAAGTTTGTAATATTATAAAAGAAAAAGTAAATGAATTTTTCCCAAAGTGTAATGCCATAATGATTCCTATAGCAGATGGTGGAGAGGGAACAGTTGACACTTTTATATATTCATTAAAAGCAGAAAAAGTAAATTTAAAGGTAAAAAATGCTTTTGGCGAAGTGATTGATGTTTATTATGGAAGGATAAAAAATAAGGCAATTATAGAAGTAGCTCAAGTTGTAGGGCTTGTAAGTGCAGAGGGAAGAGAAAACCCTTCAACAACTTCTACCTATGGAGTTGGAGAAATTATAAGCCATGCAATAGAACATGGATGTAATGAAATATTTATAGGTCTTGGTGGAAGCTGTACTAATGATTGTGGAGTGGGAGCAGCCTCTGCTTTAGGAACAGTTTTTAAAAATAAAAATGGAGAGGAGTTTATTCCTGTTGGAAAAAATCTAAATGAGATAGAATATATAGATATAAGTAAAACATTAGAAAAGCTTAAAAACTGCAAGGTTACTGCAATGTGTGATATAGATAATCCTATGTATGGAGAAAATGGAGCAGCTTTTGTATTTGCTCCACAAAAAGGTGCAGATAAAAATATGGTAAAAATGTTAGATAACAATTTAAGGGCATTATCTGAAAAAATAAAGAAAAATTTAAATAAAGACGTATCTAACATAAAAGGTTCGGGAGCTGCAGGTGCCTTTGGAGCAGGAGTTTGTGCCTTTTTTAATGGAGAGTTAAAATCAGGTATAGAAATAATACTAGATTTAATTGATTTTGATAATTTAATTAGTGATGCTGATATAATCTTTACTGGAGAAGGACAAATAGATAGTCAAAGTTTAAATGGCAAGGTAGTAATAGGAATATCAAAAAGAGCAAAAAAACAAAATATTCCTGTAATAGTTGTGGCAGGTTCAATAGGTGAAGGTGCAGAAAAAGTCTATGATGAAGGCGTAAGTGCTATATTCTCAATAAATCAAAAAGCAGAAGATTATTCTATATCAAGATTTAAAGCTAAGGAGAATTTAGAAAAAACTATAGATTCGTTATTAAGATATTATGATGTAATTAAATAAAAAAATAATTTATTTAGTCAGGTAAATTTTAAAGAGTGCATTAAGAAAATATTAAATACACTTTTTTATATATTTATTGTATTATAGTTTTGTTTATTTTAAAATTTTATCACTTATTTTTAAATAAAATTTTAAAATAAACAAAACTATTAATAAAAATTTCTTTTTAAATAGAAAATATTACAATATTGATTTATATTTTACAAAAATAATGGTATAATATAAATAAAATATATAATAATGTAGAATTATGAAAAAGGAAGTGATATAGGTGATAAAAGCAGTTAACATAGTTGATAAAGCAATAAAAATTCTTTCAGAAGATAGTGAACTTTCGAAAAAATTCCAGCATGATCTTGATAGCTTTTCACAAAATAAGGTTAAATGGAATAAAGATAAAATTCGTGTTGGAGTTATAGGTGTAACAAGTAGTGGAAAATCAACATTAATTAATGCAATATTAGGGGATAGTTTTCTTACAATGGCAGTAAAACCATCTTCAAGTCAGCTTGTATGTTGTTCTAAGAATGAAAAAAAACAAGCAATAGTATATTTTGAAAATAGAAAGACAGAAATATTGAAAGGTGAAAACTTAACATCTTCAAATATTAAGAAATATAGTGATGAAAATTTTAACACTAAAAATAAAGAAAATGTTGTAGAAATTGAGTTATCTACTCCTAAGTTTGCATTTGGAGATGATATTCTTTTAATTGATAGTCCAGGATTAGATGCTTATGGTTTACAAGTACATGAAGAATTAACATTAAAACAATTATTGCCAACAATAGATGTATGTATATTTGTTACCACTTTAAAGACTAATAGTGATGATAAGATGCGTTCAATTTTAAATAATATTTCAGAATATAAGTGTCCTATGATAGTTGTGCAAAATATGCTTGATTCCTTAAAACCAAGTCTAGATGGAACTAAAAATGTTCAGCAAGTTGCAGATGAACATCGCAAAAGAGTGGAAAGGATAATTAATAATTCAAAAATAGAAAATAAAAACAGTGTTAAAATTGTTCAAATGTCTGCTATAAGAGCACTTCAAGGACGTGAAAGTAATGACAAAGAGTTAATGTTAAAATCACAATACAAAGAATTTATTGATACTGTAGTAAATACAATTGATAAAGAAAGACCTGTTATTGAAGAACAAAGAATACGTTCAATTATAAATAGATTAAAAAAAATTGTTAATCAAATAGATGAAGCTATAAAATTAGAAGGAAGTTTTGAAAATCTTTCTTTTGAATATGAAGGTCTTGATAAAGAAATTAATAATAAACTTGATTGTATACATAATAAATTAAAAGAGTTAATTCTTTTATTAAGTTTAGATTATAGTATTTTAACAAAGAATTTTGAAAAAATTAGTGATTTAAAAAATGGTAAAAAAAGTATTTTCAGCAAATTTAAAAATTATACAGATAAAGATATAGAAAATGTAAAAAATAATGTGAAAATGTGTGAAGAAGGAATAATAAATGAAATAAGAAATTTTAATAAATATATAACTAATGTTGCAGAAAAATTAAATATACCTAAAAGAGACATAGTTAGTTTTAATGGATTAGCAAGTATGCCTGAATTAAAACTAAAAAAGCAAATAAAATATGAGGATAAATTTGTTAAAAAAACTGGCTTTGGTTCAGGAATTGCACGCTTTTTTGGAGATTTGTTTAATACAGATTGGGGATATGAAATTAAGAAGGTACCTGTTGAAGTTGTAGATAATGTAAAAACTAAACAAGAAATTAAGGATTATATAAAATATGCTAGAGAAATATATGTTAAGCAAATAGATTTATGGGAAAGAAAAAACAAAGCCCTAATAAATCAATTATTAGAGCAATATGAAAATAGATTAAGTGCTTTTCAAGAGAAAAAAGGTAAAGCAATACAAGTAAACAAGCTGAAAGATACAAAAGTTAATTTAGATAAATTAATTAGTTCAGTTAATTTTACATATAAAAATTTAGAAAATAATATTGTTAAAAGTACAACAACTAATATGAAGATAAAACTTGAAAAGGTTAGAGTTAATAAAATTGCATATAGTTTAGCTAAAATTGCAGATAAAGTTTTAACTAATATTTCTATTAAAACTTTGGAATTGGTATTAAAAAAATATAATGTATATGAAAGAAGAACAATTATTATTGGATGGGATGTTAGTTGTATTATTTCATTTTTTAAAAGATTTTTTGGAATAATTTTACCTGAAGAAGAATTTAAAAATTTAGAGGAATATAAAAACATAAAGGTTGATAATTGCTTAATATATTACAATCCATTAAAAGAAGAAATAGAAAGATTAATGTTAGAAAATGAATTTAATAATATTTATATTTTAACTAATACAACACAATATGGTTCTGCTTTAACACAAATTACGCAAAGTGGAATATTTAACAAAATAAAAAAAGAGGACTTTATAGGATTTGTAATACAAGACTTCACAGAAATAATAAATGGAGAAGGAGTATGTGAAGCTATAGAAAATATGATTTCTTTACCTAAAAAAATAGAAGTTAGTAACAAAAATATTATACTAATAAATCATGAAAATCCAATTTATAATCTTGCAGCTGTTGAATGTCAAATAAATAATTCTGAAACCTTAAAAAATGAAACTATTATACTTGGAAGGCTTCAAAGAGGATTTAATTATTTAATAAATAAAGAGGTAGAGGAAATACTAGCACAAATAATTAGAACAATTTAAATTAAAGGAGAAGAAATATGAAAAAAAATGTGGGAAGAACTAGAAGAGCTAACAACAAACTTGAAACTGTGGAAATAAAAAAAAGTGAAAAAAAAGAGGAAAAATCAATTCTATTAGAAGTGAATGAAGCCACTAAAGGTATAATGAAGGAAATAGAAAGTGGTATTAATGATGAAATTATAGAAAAAATAGAAGAACAAAATAGAAAAATAGAAAAGTTATCTAAACAATTTGAAGAAATATTTGATTGTTTAGAAGAAAATAATAAAATATTAAAGAAGATAGAAAGAATGATTAAAGAAAAAACTACAAGTGAAATATAGAAGGGATGATTAGTATGGATGTATTTAATTTAGTAGAAGATAAAAAATTGTTTTCACTTATGGATAAATATTCAGAAAATATGAAAATGGGTGAAAATCTTAAAAGCATTATTCTTAATTCAAAAAATGCAGAAATAATTATACCTGTGTTAGGAATGCAAGGAATGGGAAAAAGCACATTAATTAATGCATTTTTAAGTGAAAATATTTTACCTAATGATGCAGATGAAACAACTTGTGTTCCTGTTGAAGTTAAATATGGAATAGAAGAGAAAGCTATAGTTTATTTTAATGATTCAAATAAAACTAAAGAAGTTAATACTCGTGAAGAGTTAAACGAATATGTTGATAATATGTATAATAAAGCAAATGAAAAAAATGTTTCACATATTGTTCTTTATAGAAATGTTCAGATGTTAAAGAATGGAATTACTATTGTTGATTTACCTGGAGTAGGAAGTTTAACAAAGAATAATGAAAAAACAACAATGAGATATGTTAAAAACTTATGCAGTGCAATATTTGTAATTCCAACAACTCCAACAATAAGAAGAAAAGAAGAAATATTTATTAAAGGATTATGGAGTCAATTTTCTTCTGTTATATTTGTTCAAAATTCTTTTGGAGAGTCAAAACGTGAAATAAAAGAATCTGTTGAATTTAATACTAAAGTATTAAGAAAAATAGCTGATGAAATACAAGTTCCTTTTAATGATGAGATAATTGTTGTAAATGCTTATGATGCAGCTAAAGGAAAAATTAATAATAATAATGAATTAATTGAAAAATCTAATATAAAAATGTTAATTGATAAAACAAATGAAGCTGTATTAAATTGGAGCCAAAATATAGAGGTAAATTTATATAAAAAAATAAAATTATCACTTTCATCATGCAAAATGTTTATAGGTAAAAGAATAGATGAATATAAAATGAGTAAAAAAGACCTTGAAGAACAATTAAAAAAAGAGGAAGATACTTTTTTTAAAAACACTAAAAATATTGAAAAACAAATAGAAAAAATAGAAGATAGCTTAGATGAAAATGAAAAGGTAATTAAAAAATTTGCAAGAAGTGAAAGTGAAAATTGTGTAAAAAATATAAGACAAAGTACATTTAGAGTTATAGATAGTGGCATTGTTGATGGGGATAAACTTAGTGAAGCTTTTAAACATTATCAAGAAGAATATTGTTCTGAGCTTATAAATGAATATATAAAAATTAGTAACAAAATTATTATTGATTTAAAAGAACAAATACAAGAACTAGGAAATATTATTGAAAATGAAAATGATATGTCAATTGATGCAATGTATTTTAATAATGGTGAATCATTTAAATTTGAAAAGGGAATTCCAATAGTTATGAATTTAGTTGGAGGAATTGGAGGCATTGGAGTAATCACTACAGTAAGTAGTGCTGTAACTACAGCACTTGAAGCTGGAACTTTAGGTAGTGTAGCAGGACCAGTTGGCTTTGTAGTTGGACTAGTAGCAGGTGCTACTGTTGGATTAGTAGCTAATATACTTGGAAGTGGAATGAAAAATAAAATTACAAATACAAGAGCAGAAAGTACAAAGCGTGAAATACAAAAATGTCTAGATGATTTAGAAGATCAATTTAATGAAAATATAGTTGAAAATTATAAAAAAATTTATGATATGGTTTCAGAATATTGCGAATCATATGTAGAAAGTAGGAGAAAAGAGTATAAAGATTTAAAGAGAAAAAATATTGAAAAATTACAAAAAGATTATGTTCCAAAATATAAAATTGAAGAATTAACTGAAGATTTAAATTATTTTGCTGAAAAGGAGAAAATATTAAATGAATGAAGCATTATTAGAAAAATTTAATAAAGTGGATGCTCTTGTACAAAAAATTAATAATGAAAAATTAATAAATTTATCAAAATTTTTAAAAGAAAGATTAATGAATCCTGATAGTTATATTATTATGCTTGGCGAAACAAGTAGTGGTAAGTCAACTATAATTAATGGACTTATTCAACAAAATATTCTTAAAGTTAGTGCAGCACCATCTACAGGAGCAATAACTGAAATTGAATTTAAAAAAGATATAGATGAAAATAAATTTTATGCAATTAATAAAAATGCAACTATTGAAGAATTAGATTATGAAGCTTTTAAGGACTTAACTTTGAATCCAGATGAGGAATTAAAAAGAGTTAAATTAATAACTAAGACTTCAATTAGTAATTTGAATAATATGAGATTATTTGATACTCCAGGTTATGGTTCAATAATTAGGGAACATGAAGAAGTTTTAAAAGAATTTATACCAAATAGTGATGTTATATTATATATAGTTAATTATAGAATTGGTATACAAGAAAATGATTATTCTTTTTTAGGATTCCTTAAGCAACTTATAAGAGATGATGTTGAAATAATACTTGTCATTAATAGATGTCCAGAAAATTTAAATGTAAAAGATAGAAGAATAAAAGAGATAAAACAATATGTTAATGATATTCTTCATGAAGATGTAAAAACATTTTTTATAAAAACAGAGCAATGTGAGAATGAGGATGAATATCCTATGCCAAAAGCAATTAAATTATGGCAGTATGTTGGAGAAAGAGTAAATTCAGATACTAGAAAAAAACAACTAGAAAGTACATTTAATGAATATATTAATGAATTGTTTGAAAAATCTAAAGAAGAAGTATTTAAACTATATGAAGGAATAAAACTATCAAGGGAGACTCAAGAAAAAATAAAAAAACATACTGAAGAATTTGGAGATAAGATTGATGAATGTATATCAAAGTATATTACACCTGGATTTGATAAAATTCAAAAGAAAGTACCTGAACTTATGCTAAATGCAAAAAAGAATATAAAAGATACTATTGATAAAGCTATTGATGAAGAAAGTGCTAGTCAAAAAGATGAAATGATAGCATATATAAATAATCATTTACTATATTACATATCTAATAAAGAAATATTAGAAATACAAAGATATATTGAAATAGAACTTGATTATATTGACAAGCAAGTTGATGATTATTTAAATACAGAAATTGAAAATTTTAATAAAAAAATCACAGTTTGTTTTGAAACAGCAACAGAACTTGCAATAAAAGGCATTAGTAAAGATATTGGCAAAAATTTAGTTAAGGGAGGACTTAAAAAATACTTTACACAATTTGGAGGAAATGGAAAAGTTGGAGCTGGTATAGCAAATGCGGCTTCCCATGCACTTAAGGTAGTAGGAGATGCTTTTGGACATACATTTAAACGTGAAACACATAATGCATTAAAGCATATTCTTAGTAAAATAGGAGCAACATCTGTAAGGGCACTTTCTACTGCAACTGTGGTGTTTACTGAATTAATAAGTACTGCTATAGATTATTCAATATGGAAAGGCAAATTAAAACAAAAGCTAGATGATGTATTAAATGATTGGCATACTGAAACAGAGAAAAGTATAAAAAATGACTTAGAAATATTAAAAGAAGAAAATATTAAAACATTAAAAGAAATAAAACAAAGTTGTAAAGAAAGATATGAATACAATGAAAGCTTTAATAAAGAGGAAGAAGTTTTAGAATTAATGGATATGATTAATGAAATTAAAGAAGAGGTTGGCGAATAAACATGGATAATAATGGATTAGAAGTAGTGAAAAGTAATAGGATGAAAGTTAAAAATAATGAAGAATTACAAAAAATAGATATTAATGAAATGCCTCAAAAAACTAATTCAAAAATGGGAAATGCCATTGTAGATAATTTTGAATTAATATTAAATTTAGCTTCTGATATAATTGAAATAAAAAAGATGAATGTGCAATCTCAGGCTATACTAGATAAAATGAAGGAAGATAGAAAAAAGATTCTAGCAGAAGCAGAGGCCTATGCATTAAAGAAAAATGCTGAAACAAATTCAATTGTTAGTAAGATGGAAATGATTAGATTAATGATGAAAGATTTTTATGAAAATAATAATTCTAACTTAACAGGTGAAGAATTTTCAAATGTTATTACAACAATAATATCACAAATTGGAGATATTGATTAATGGAAGATATATCAAATATAATAAAAATAATTTCTGCAATTAGTAAAGATGCAGCAAGAGAACAAATGATAAAAAAAATAAAAAAAGCTAATAATGATTTAGTAAAAGTTGAAGCTGAAAGTAGAAGAATAAAAAGTAAGGAAATAATAATGCAAATGGCAGAACTAGATTGTTCATTATATGAGTTTGAACTTGAGTATAATAATATAAAAAAAGATTTTACAGTAGAAAACAAAAAAATTATGGATGAATATATAAAAAAGTTAAAAGAAAAAAGAAATAATTTATGCTTAGAAAAGAAAAAATTAAGAAATATTAATTATTAATTGTAATAGGTATATATTCATTATTAAGATATTATGACGTAATTAGTAAAAACTAAACAATTATTCTTAATAAAAAATATATTGTCTAAAATAATATTAAGATTTGACACATAAAAAACTATTTGCTAAATTAAAGTTGTAAATTTAAATATTTATAATTTTGAAGAATCGAGGAGATAATTATGTGGTTATTATTTGCCATTTTGTCATCTGTATTTGCAGCTTTAACATCTATTCTTGCAAAAGTAGGAATTGATGGTGTAAACTCAAATCTTGCTACTGCAATAAGGACAACAGTTGTGTTAATTATGTCTTGGGGTATGGTGTTTTTAACTAATACTCAAGGTGGAATTAGTGATATAGGTAAGAAAAGTTGGGTGTTTTTGATTTTATCAGGACTAGCTACTGGTGCCTCTTGGCTTTGTTACTATAAAGCATTACAAATGGGAAATGCCTCAAAAGTAGTTCCAATTGACAAACTTAGTGTAGTAATTACATTAATTTTAGCTTTTGTATTTTTACATGAAGAGTTTACAACAAAATCTATTATTGGTTGTGTGCTAATTGGAGCAGGAACATTACTTATGGTATTATAAAGATACAAGGAAGAATTAGTCTTCCTTATCTTTTTCTTTAGAATAATTAGAAAGTCCTTTTTCTAGTCTTTGTTTAATTTTTTCTATAGCAGTTTTAGGAGAAACAATTTTGCAGTCAGTACAATATTGGGTCGCCCATAATACAGCACCTTCTTCTGTAGAATTAATAAACACCTTACACCATTCATCAGATATCTTTTTTATTTCTACATTAAATCCAAAAGAATCTAAAATATTATTTATTAAATAATTTTTACACTCAATTTCAATTCTTTTAATTTCTCCATAATACATAATTGGATGAGTAGCTCTATATTTACCTATATTTATTTTATTACCTGACAAATAATATTTCTCTTGTGTATCATCAACTACTTCTTTTATTGGGGTAATAGAATCATCTATTTTTTTCAAATTAATTATTCTATCAACTCTATAATGTGCAATGCTTTTTTGGAAATTAGAAGCAATAAGATAATAATAACCATTTGACCACATTAACTCATAGGGAGAAATATCTTCTTCAATTAAATTTTTATTTTTAGGTATTAAATTGAATTTTTTAGCGATTTTTCCGTCGTATTCAACAGAATACTTACCATAATTTATACACAACTTCTTTTTTTCTTTAATGGCCTCTCTAATAATTTTTATATTATTTAATGTTCCATTTGATTTATCTTCATCTAATTTTAGAGCATCAATTTTGTAAAATTTAAATTTTTCCAAATCAGTAGAGTTTAAATCATATTTTGATGAATTGGGTAGAATAGAATTTAGTTTAGAAATTAAATTGATAGTATCTTCTGCTGTAATATAATTATAAACTTCAATAGCACCAGATAATAAAAGAATTTCATTTTCAGTAAATATAGATTTTGTATAATATTTATCTTCATTTCCATTTTTAAAAACTGTAAGTTCTAAATCAAGAATTTCTTTTTCCTCAATTCCTCTAAAAAATCTTTCATAAGATAAATCATTTAATATTCTTGTAAAATTTGAATATGATAATATTTCATTAGGATTTTTTCTTCCTTCTTTTGAGCTTTCTTCAAGAAAATAAGATGAATAAGAATGATTTAAATATTCAAATATAGCTTTTTTATTTAATGGATTATTTTTTGAAGTGTACCTTCTTAGTGTAGCTAGAATTAAAAGTGGTGCTAATAATCTTTTCCTTTTAATTATGAGATTATTTATTTCTTCTTCTCTTTTAGATATATTATCATCAATTTTAGAGGTATCTTCATATAAAAAACAAATATTATTATTTTCATCATTATCATTAAAATCAATATTAGATATACCTATTTTATATTTTTTAGAAGAGTCATCACTTAAAATAAATTTATTATTATCATCATAGTAATCAATTCCATTATTGATAATATCAGTAATATCATTATAAGTTATAGTTTCTTTATACTTCTTATAAAAATGTTTTTGTATTTCTAAGTAAGTACATATTATGTATTTAGAATCTTTCTTTTTAGCCTTTTTTAATAATAATTTTATTATTTCTTGAAATTTTTCTTCATAATTCATACATGTAGACTGCTACTTAAAATGTAATCAAATATAAACATTTTAAGAATTTTACTGTTTCAACGTATCTGCTTTGGCAATGAATAACTTCAAAGCTACTTACATTTG
>CACZYK010000051.1 GCA_902785295.1 uncultured Clostridium sp. | reverse complement strand
ATTTTTTTTGTGAGAATTTAATTATATCAGAAATTTAGCATAAATGTTTCTTTTTTTATTTGTAAAATTTTTCAAGCACTTTTGCACTATTATAGTATTATAAATCAAATTTGTAATATAAGGTAGTGTCATTAATACATATTATATGTTTTTAAAGATATAAATTCTAAATATTGGAGGAGAAATAATGAAGAATATACTAGAGAATAAAATTGTAGAAAACATAAAAAATATAAAGGAACAACCAATATATGGAATGTATAGTATATTATCATTAATTATGGTTATTACTTCTACTATAGCATTTATAATTGCATATGTATCTTTTATTATCAATGGAGGATATAAAATTAAATCTGATGATTTATTTAATTTTACTGATGGAAATGTAGAAAAAATACTTTACAGTAAGGTAGTTTTAACAATTGTAACTTGTTGTTTTATTATTGGGATTATATTAACTTTTATTTTATTCTTTAAAAATTCAAAAAAGAACATGCGTATATTAATGATTGTTGCATTGTCTTTTGTATTTTTTTCTCATACACTAGAATTTCTATTTTATTTTGGTATAAATAAAAATGTTTATTTGATACCTGTAACTACTTTGGAAAAAATATATAAAAACATAAATAAAATAGTAGCTATTATGATTTGTATAAGATTTATTACACTAATAGGTATATGCGTTTTAATAAAATTAAACTATAAATGTGATATTGTAAAATATATTTTTATAGCAGGAGCAATTTCATTAGGAATTTTGCCATTATCTCTTTTGATTTTAGAAAATATAGTTGCAATAGTTAGTATAATTTTAGTCATAGCCTTTGTTGGTTTAATTTTATTTTTATTGATTATGGCAGAAGGTAGTAGTAAAAAACGTAAAAAAGTAACAATTAAAGATGAAGATGGTCATGTCTATAGCGAGTTTGAAATTCCATGGGATGACAAATAATTTAAATAGTAAAAAATTTAAATATAAAAAGGAGAATGTTTATGAAAATGACTAGCATTGAAGAATTAAAAATGGAGGCAATAAGAATATTAAATTCATTAAAACAGGAGAGTTTAGAAGAATTAATTAATCATGATAATGCAAGTGACGCAATAGATTTTTATGATGTTGAAAAAAGAACAATTATGGAAACTACAAATGAAAATGTAGAATTAAAACTTAAAGCACTTTTGCCTAATACAAATATAAATAACGAAAAATCAGTACTTAAAGATATATGTAATTACAAAATAAGTGGTAAATCATTAAAGGATAAGAATGGAAAAAAGATAGTAAATAAGTATAAAATGGCAATAATTCAGTTTGATTATGATGTGTCTTTAAGAAATATAATAATATATGCACTAGCCTTTAACTATGTAATAAAAAAAGATAGCTACATAAATATGTATAAATTTAATCTTTTTGAGATAGTCCAAAAAGATAATCAAAAATACAAATTCCGTGGAGATACTATGAATTCATATTCAACAACTATGCATAGATATTTAAGTAAAATAAAGAATTTTGATATATCTAAATATAATGATTTTGGTGATGCTAGATGGGAAGCAGCAATTTTAGATAACTATGATTTTTTTGCTCAAAAAATTTCAAAATCAGCTTTAAAATTTATTGAATTAAATCATAAATTAGGAAATTTTATCCCTATGATGTTTATTAATAATTGCTCTTTAAATGTAGGAAGATATAGTGCAACTAAAGATTACTGGGACTTAACACTATTGTATATATATAAATGGTACAGAACAAATGATGATAAATTTTTATTAAAGCTATTTACAAATGATGAAGTAGCAAGAAATGCAAAGTTATGGCTTAGTGATAATTTTAAATCCTGGGAAGACTTTGTTGTAAAGAATTATATGAAAGCATTTATTGATCTTAACAATGATTGGAAACCAAAAGAATTGTGGAAGGGACATTTTAGTGGAGCATTATTACCGAATTTTTCAAGTTATTATAAAGAATCAGAATTTGAGCAATTTTTTACTAATGTTTCAAATTGGGAGTTTCAACGTTCAAAAGAAATAGCTAAGGCGATTAAAGAAAAAGTTAGAAATATGGACATAAATAAATTTGTAAATGAGTTATTTGAAAGGAGATAGAAGGAACAGTAATGAATATTTATGCTATGAGTGATATTCATGGTTGCCTATTAGAATTTGAAGAAGCTTTATCACTAGTTGACTTATCTAAAGATAATAAGTTAGTTTTATTAGGTGATTATATTCATGGAGGACCAGATTCTTATGGAGTACTAAAAAAGATAATAGAATTAGAGAAAAAATATGGTAGAGATAAGGTTATAGTTCTTGCAGGAAATCATGAAGATATGGTTTTAGCTGGAAGATGGCCTATTTCATCAACTTATAATAATGGAATTTGCAAAGATCATGAGGAAGATTATTATCTGTCATGGATGGAAACTCTCAGAAGATATTATGCAACTGAACATCAAATATTTTGCCATGCTGGAATTGATGAAGAAGCAGGGGATATGTGGGAATTTGGAACAGATGATTATACTTATACAGAAAAATATCCAGCTGAAACAGGACATTTTTATATGGACATTATTGCTGGTCATATAGGTACTTCAGTAATTTCGGAAAATCCATATTTTCATGATATTTTTTATGATGGTGAAAGTCATTACTATATTGATGGAACAGTTTTGGATAGTGGAATTATTCCAGTAATGAAAGTAGATACAGAAAAGAACAAATATTATCATGTTACTGAAAATGGAGATTGGTTAATTACTCCATATGATGAGAATAATTGAGTTGTAATAGTTTAATTTTTAGGGTAGGCATAAAAGAGGTTGCTTACCCTATATTTTTATTACACATATTATTTACTTGAATAAAAAATATAAAGGAAATATAATGTTGTTATGTTGAGACGTACCGTCATAATATAAAGATAAAGAAAATACAATGTTGTTTTACATTCAATCGCAATATAGAAAGGATAAAGGAAAGATAATATGAATTATAATGAAGCAATGAATTACATACATGAAGTTGGAAATTTTGGTTCTAATTATGGTCTTGAAAGAACCTATAGAATTTTAGAACTACTAGGAAATCCTCATAAAAAATTAAAGCTTATTCATGTTGCAGGAACTAATGGAAAGGGTTCTACAACTGCTATGATTACAGAGCTTCTTAAAGGAAAGGGATTTAAGGTTGGCATGTATACCTCTCCTTTTTTAGAGGAGTTTGAAGAGAGAATTCAAATAAATGGAGAGAATATACCAAAGGAAGCTTTAGCAAATCTTATGACAAGAATAAAGGTTGTAGTGGATAAGGTTATAGAAGAAGGATATAATCATCCAACAGAGTTTGAAATAATAACATGCCTTATGCTTTTATACTTTAAAGAGGAAGAAGTAGATTATGGAGTAGTTGAGGTAGGTCTTGGTGGAAGGCTTGACTCAACAAATGTAATAACTCCTATAATAAGCATAATAGCTTCAATAAGCTTTGACCACACAAATCTTTTAGGAAATACTTTAGGAGAAATTGCAGGTGAAAAAGCTGGGATAATAAAGAAAAATGTCCCTGTTGTTATATATCCTCAAGAAAAAGAAGCTTATGAAGTGATAAAGAAAAAAGCTAATGAAATGGAAGCACCTTTATATGAAGTAAATTTAAATGATGGAAAATATCTAGGAGTGTTAAATGAGGATAGAATATATCAAGAAGTAGAGCTTAACTTAAATAATGAAAAGTTAAAAGTTAAACTACCTTTACTTGGAGAGCATCAAATAGGTAATATGCTTGTAGCTTTAAAAGCCTTTCAAGTAATATGTGAAAAGGAAGGCTATGAAATAAACCTAGAAGAAATAAAAAATTCTTTACCTAAGGTAAAATGGATAGGTCGTCTTGAGGTAATGAAAAAAGAACCTATGATTGTAATAGATGGAGCCCATAATATTCAAGGTATAAAAGCTTTAAGAAAAAATGTTGAAAAATACTTTAAATATAAAAATATATATCTTTTATTGGGAATTCTAGCAGACAAACAAGTAAAAGAAATGATAGAAGAAATAACACCAATAGCAAAAAAAGTATATGCCCTTACCCCTCACAGCAACAGAGCAGAACTTTGTGAAGATTTAAAAAATGAAATAATAAAAATAAATCCAAACTGTGAAGCTTATGAAGACTATAAAGAGGCATTAGAACAAGCCATAAAAGAAGCAGATAAAGATGACTTAATACTTATAAGTGGCTCCTTATACATGATAGGAGATATGAGAAAGATAATAAGAACTGCTATATAAACATTAATAACAATATATTGCATAACAAAATTTTAATATATATTATACACATATAGTATTTTCCTTAACATAAAAGTTTTATGATTTTTTATCTATATTTTACAACTTTGTTTATTAAAATATTAGTCCACTTATTTTATGAAGGCGTGACTTGGAGCCCACAGGGCGGAACGACTGAATAACATAAGTGGACTAATATTTTTGAACTAAGCTTGTTTAAGGTTACTTTCCTTCCATTTAATTAATGCTTGTGCAAGTTGGTCTGGGCAAGAAGTTCCTTTGCCATTACAGTCTATTCCTTTTAATTTAGAGATTGCATCATCAACTTTCATTCCTTTAACTAATGAGCCTATGCCAAGAAGATTTCCAGCACATCCTCCAATAAATTGAACCTTTTGAATAACACCATCTTTAATATCAAAAAGAATTTCTCTAGAACAAGTTCCTTTAGTTTTATATGAATTCATAAAATCCCTCCAAACAATAAAAATTATATATAATATTATATATGTTAAATTTGTAGAAATAAAGCAATTTTTAATAGAAAGTTGTCCCATTACTTTAAAAAGTACATATATTATAGTACAAATTGATTTTAGGGGGTGGAGTTATATGGATTCAATAATAGTGTGTAATACGGCATCTAATAGCTTAAGCATGATATCTTTAGAAAACGATTCTGTTTATAATATCCCCTTGTCTTCAAATAATATTCTTAGAGGTCCTCATGGAATAGAAGTTTATAAAAATAAAATTTTAACTGCCAATAATTATGATAGCAGTATTTCAGTTATAGATTTAGATAAAAAAAAGGAAATAGAAAATTATTTTATAGGAGCTCATCCTAATGACATAAAAACATATAAAAATAAGGGATATATTCTTTGTGGAGAAATAAATTCATTAGTTGTTTTTGATATGCAAGAAAAAAGTACTATTTTTCAAATGAATACAGATGAAAATCCTCATTCAATTATTATAGATAATAATGGAATAGGATATTTATGCTCTCTTCAAGGAAATTCTTTAGAAATATTAGATTGCAGTAAGGATATTATAATAAAAAAAATTTTAGGATTTAATTATCCTATCAAGGTCATAATATCTAAAAATTTAGAAAATCTATTTGTTGTTGAAAGTTGTCTTGGAGAAGAAAAAGAAGGGTATATTAATATTTTATCAAAAAAGGATTTTTCAAGTTTATTAAAAATAAAAGTTGGAAAGTCTCCAGTAGACATATGGGAGGATGATGATAAATTATATGTATCAAATTTTGAAGATGGAACAATAAGTATTATAAATTTAAATTTAGGAAAAGAGGTAAAGAAAATTTATGTTGGAGGAATGCCTAGGGGCATAATAAAATATAAGAAAAATATATTTGTTGGAGATTATGAGAATAAAAGGATATTAAAAATAGACTTAGAGAATAAAAAAACAAAAAACATAGCAGTAGGTAAGGAACCTAATGCTATGCTTCTTCTTTAGAGTCTTCAACAAACAACAAATTAATAATAGCATTATAAATTTTTGAAGGATTATCCTTCCATTTTGCACAAAGGTCTATAGCTTGTTTTTTATTAGGAACTGAAATTTTTAAGTTCATTAAAAGAGATGAGCCTTCAAAGGCTTTAAGCTCTACTAAAAATGTACTATTATTAATAGGAGTATAGTCTCCTTGAATAGTTAACTCCTTTTTTATTGATTGTATTTTTTCTTGGATGTAGTCATCAATAATAGTTATCTTTGCAGGAGAAATTCTATCTTTAAAAAAGGATAGTACATTTTCTCCTTCTTTTGTTATTTCTAAAAGATTTTTTTCATTTATTTTATCATAATGAATAAAATTACTATCATCTAGCTCACTTATGCATTGTTGAAGAGTAAAGTAATTAATTAAATTGTTTTGAAGTAAAATTTCTGTAAGCTGAGAGTTAGATATTAGTCTATTTAACCTTTGAAGAGTATATAATACTAATAGCTTATTCTCTGCAAGTTCTGCACTATTTTCAAACATAAAAAACCTCCATCTCTTGTGAAAGTACAATATTATTATATCATAAAATTTAAAATAGTGAATATAATTTATAGTAGAGTAAGAATAGGAGTAGGAGATGTGAGAAAGCTTAGGGCTAAAGTAATCATTTCCATCATTTTGTTTGCTGCCATAATCTCTGTCTCATTAATATTAAAAAATGAAGAAAGCGTAGAAACAATAGGGGAAGTTTATGAATTGCCTATTTATTCAGTAAAGAGAGAAGATAAGGTAGCAGCTATAACTTTTGATATAAATTGGGCTAAAGAAGAAAATTTATATATCATATTAGATATATTAGATAAATATGATACAAAAGCTACCTTTTTTATAATGGGAGCATGGGTAAATCAAAATGATGAAAATGTAGAAAAATTAAAAGCAATAGTGGAAAGGGGGCATGAAATAGGAAATCACAGTTATCTGCATCCTAACTTTACTAAAATTGGAGATGATAAAATAAGAGAAGAGTTAAGAAAAACAAATGAAATCATAGAAAAACTTACAGGAATTAGACCAGTATTATTTAGATTCCCTAGTGGGGATTATAATGCTAAAGCTAATAGGGTGGTATTAAATGAAGGTTTTATTTCAATTCAATGGGATTGTGATTCTGTTGATTGGAGAGAAGAGGGAGCAGAAATTGAATATTCACGAATAAAGGAGAATTTAAAACCAGGCTCCATATTGTTATTTCATAATAATGCAAAGTATACACCAGAAAATTTAGAAAGATTATTAAAAGATTACCAAAAAAAAGAATATAAATTTGTGAAAGTTGGAGATTTAATATATAATAAGAATTATACAATAGAAAAAGATGGAACTCAAATAAAAAAATAATATAAAAATGTATTGGAAATCTATTGAAATTGTATTATAATGGAAATACAAACTTGTGGTCTTCTTTTTTTGTGAATTAAATTATAACCAAAGGAGAGAGGGGTTACTATGGATAATACAATAACAAATAACAAGATATTTCTTGAAGGTAAGGTAATATCTGCACTAGAATTTAGTCATGAAATGTATGGAGAAGGATTTTACAGCTTTAATTTAGAAGTTATGAGATTAAGTGATTCTGTTGATCATTTAAATATAACAGTTTCTGAAAGATTATTAAATGATTTAGATATTTCTATTGGAAAAGAAGTTGTTGTTGAAGGTCAATTAAGATCTTATAACAAATATATTGATGGATCTAACAAATTAATATTAACTGTTTTTGCAAGAAATATTCAACCTTGTGTTGAAAAAAGCAAAAATCCAAATGAAATATACTTAGATGGATATATTTGCAAAGAACCTGTATACAGAACAACTCCATTTGGCAGGGAAATTGCAGATTTACTATTAGCCATAAATAGAGCATATAATAAGTCAGATTATATTCCTACTATAGCTTGGGGAAGAAATTCAAGATTCTGCAAGAGCTTAAAAGTTGGAGACCATATTAAAGTATGGGGAAGACTTCAAAGTAGGGAATATCAAAAGAAAATTTCAGAAACTGAAGTAGTTAAAAAAGTAGCATATGAAGTTTCAATTTCACGAATGGAAAAGGCAAACAAAGAAGAAACTGCATCTAAAGGAGAAGAAGGAGCAGTATAATAATTAAAAAATAAGAATAAACCACAAGGATAAAATTAATATGAGTTATAAAAAAAGCAGAGAAGAGAGGAAACAGCTTCTTTGCTTTTTTTATTTTATAGGAAATTAAATCAATTGACATTTTTCTATGTATTTAAAATCTTAATTCTTTTAGAATTTGAGTTTTTCTTTTAGTTTGTTCATCTACATTTTTTATAAACTTTGCAGGACTTCCTCCATAAACAGTGTTAGGAGGAATATTATGAGTAACTACAGAACCAGCAGCAATAACAGAGCCATTTCCTATTGTAACTCCCTCTAGAACAACAGAATTTGCTCCTACAAGAACAAAATCTCCTATTTCACAAGGAAGAAGGCTTGGAGGTTCTAGTACCCCTGCAATAACCGCACCAGCTCCTATGTGGCTATATTTTCCAATTATTCCTCTTGCACCAATAACTGAATTCATATCAATTAATGCACCTTCTTTAATAATAGCACCTATATTTACAACAGCTCCCATCATTATAACAGCATATTTTTCTATTTTTACATTGCTTCTTATAATAGCACCTGGTTCAATTCTAATATCTTCTTCTAAGGAATTAAAAAGGGGAATAGTAGAATTTCTTCTGTCATTTTCAAATCTATAGAATTTAATTTTAGATTTATATTTTTCAATAAAGGTTTTTATAATATTATATTCTCCAAATAATATATAAAAACTTTTACTTCCATACCATTCAATATTGTTAAAATCAGCTTTTTTTAAATCTCCATTTATATAAGCCTTAACAGGAGTTGATTTTGGGGAGGCTTTAATAAATTTTGTAAGCTCCTCTGGGGAATCAAATTTATATTTCATATTTTTTATCTCCTAAAAGTACTCTTGTTATATAAATATGCAAAAAAATATTTATATAGAAACAGATTTTGATATATATTAATAATAGATATTATTAAAGAAAGGAATGAAGTAAATGTTTGCAATATACACAGGAGATGGTAAAGGAAAAACAACTGCCGCTTTAGGGCAAGGATTAAGAGCTGTTGGAAGTGGCTTAAAGGTATATATGATTCAATTTTTAAAAGGTGGAAAAACAGGAGAATTAAAATCAGTAGAAAAACTTGAAAATTTTAAGATCTTTAGATTTGAAAAGCCAAGAGATTTTGTTTGGAATTTAAAAGAAGATGAAATTGAGGAATTAAAAAAAGAAATAAAAGAAGGATATGATTTTATTTTAAAAGTTTTAGAAAATAAAGAATGTGATATGCTTATAATAGACGAGATTATGGCAGTATTATCATATAAATTTTTAAGCTTTGAAGAAGCTTTAGAAATAATTAATAAAATGGGAAATACAGAAATTATAATGACAGGAAGAAATGCACCAAAAGAACTAATAGAAAAAGCAGACCTTGTTACAGAAATGAAAATGATAAAACACTACTTTGATAAAGGAATAAAAGCAAGAAAAGGAATAGAATTTTAATAACAAAATGAAACTGAATTTTTTTCAAAACTATTAACTCTCTTATGTTATTCGGTTGTTCCGTCGACAGGCTCCAAGTCACACCCTCATAAAATAAGAGAGTTAATAGTTTAATAAACAAAGTTAAATAAACATAAGATAAAAAACTGTATAAAACTTCAAATTTTCATCAATATTATCATGTTTATTTTAATAGTATAAAATTTATTCTAGTCCTATAACATCTATCATGTCGTAAAGACCTGGTTTTGTTATCTTAGACATGTATTCAGCTGCTTTTAGGGCACCTACTGCAAAGACTTCTCTTGAAATTGCTTTGTGGGTAAATTCTATAACTTCACCAGTTCCAGCAAAGATAACTTCGTGGTCTCCAATAATTCCTCCACCTCTTACAGCGTGAATTCCTATTTCTTTTTGTTCTCTCTTTTTATTTCCTTTTCTTCCATAAACGTATTCAGTTTCTGAATCTAAAGAATTTTTAATAGAATCAGCTAAAAGTAGGGCAGTACCACTTGGTGCATCTACCTTTTGATTGTGATGCTTTTCAACTATTTCTATGTCATAGTTTCCATAAAGAGTTGGAGCAACCTTCTTTAATAAGCAGCTTATTAAATTAATTCCAAGAGACATGTTTCCAGATCTAAATAGTGGAAGAGTCTTACTTTTTTCGTCTATTAAAGCTAAGTCCTCATCAGAAAAACCAGTTGAGCATATTATAAGAGGTTTCTTTGTCTTTTCAGTTAAAGCTAAAAGACCCTTTAAAGCATCAGCTCTTGAAAAATCAATTATTACATCATATTCAATATTTACATCTTCAGGACTTTTGAATATTGGGAAAGAACTTTCAAAAGGAAATTTATCAATTCCAGCTACAATTTCAATATTTGAAAATTGCTTTGAAGTTTCACAAATCATTCTTCCCATTTTTCCTGAACATCCATTTAAAATAACTTTAATCATAAGTATATCCCTCTCTTTTAAAGTAAATTATATTTCTTTAAAGTTTCCTTTAAAGTGTTTTCATTTTTTTCATCCATATCATATAAAGGAAGTCTAAGAGAACCTACCTCTTTTCCCATTAGATTTAATGCAGTCTTAACAGGAATAGGGTTTGTTTCAATAAATAAATTATTTGTAAGCTCTAAAGTGTCAAGTTGAATACTACATGCTTCCTTTACATTTCCATCAAGATAGTTTTTTGTCATTTGGTGTACTTTATTAGGAATTACATTAGCAAGAACTGATATAACCCCTTTTCCACCAAGAGACATTATAGGAATTATCTGATCATCATTACCAGAATAAATATCAATATCTTTACACATTGCAGCAATTTTAGCTACTTGGCTTATGTTTCCACTAGCTTCTTTTATTGCAACAACATTAGAAAGAGTTGACAATTTAACTAAATTTTCAGGAGTTATATTAAGACCAGTTCTACCAGGAACATTATATACGATAATAGGCGTATTTACTGAGTTATTAATAGCTTCAAAATGTTTAAGTAATCCCTTAGAATTTGTTTTATTATAATAAGGAGTGATTACCAAAAGACCATCAACTCCAACACTTTCAGCATATTTTGACATTTCAATTGCAGCTAAAGTGTTATTAGAGCCAGAACCTGCAATTACAGGAATTCTTTTATTTATTGTATCAACAGTAAATCTAATTACTTCCTTTTTCTCTGTATCACTCATTGTTGTTGCTTCACCTGTGGTTCCACAAATGATAATGGCATCAGTACCTTCCTGGACATGCCATTCTAAAAGCTCTTTTAATTTTCCAAAATCAACTTTATTATCCTTAAAAGGAGTTACTAAAGCTACTCCAGAACCTTCAAATATTGCCATTTAAAATCCTCCAATCTTTTTTATTTATTTAGAAATTTCTTTACATTTAGTTAGAACAGAATAAATATATTGTTTTAACTTAGAGTTAGTATAGAAAAAGAATAAAACAATATATTTATTTTTAAACTAGATTAAGTCTATATTATTATAATATACAAAAATTTAAAAGCTGATAGCTTGAAAACTTATATACCTATAATATTATATACAAAAAAAATAGAAAAATATAGTCTTAAAAGAATCAAATTAGTGAATAAATTAATAAAAATAGTACATAATAAAAATGTAATGATTAAACAAAGTAGAAGATGAAAAATAACGAGTAAAGATAAATGGAGTGATTTTAAATGAGCAGTACACCATTAAAAAAAGTTATAAAATCTAAAATAAAGCAAAATAAAGAATTAACAGAAAATGAAATATTAAGAGAAAAAATTAAATATGAAATAGCAGAAGAATTAGGATTAAAAGATAAGGTTGAAAAATTAGGGTGGGGAGGATTAAGTGCAGAAGAAACAGGAAGAATAGGTGGAATTATGACCAAAAGAAAAAAAGAACTTCATATTCCAAGTAATAATGAAATTTTAGGGAGAAAATAAATTGACTAATGGTCAGATAAGCTTTAATATAATTTTAGTAAATATTAAAGATGTTGGAGGAAAAAATGGCCTACGAAGAATTTGCAAAGGTTTATGATGAGCTTATTTATGAAGATATAAATTATGATAAAATATCTGAAAGACTAATTAGTATTATAAAAAAATATAATAATAAATCTACAGATTATCTTGATTTAGCTTGTGGAACTGGTAATATAGCTATAAATATGTCAAAGCATTTTAAAATAAATTATGCTGTGGATTTATCAGAAGATATGCTTAGAGAAGCTTTTGAAAAGTTTAAAAAAGAAAGAGTAAGATGTAAAATTATATGTCAAGATATGACAGAATTATCTTTAAATCATAAATTTGATGTAATAACCTCAATATTAGACTCTATTAATTACTTATTAGAAAATGAAGATTTAGAAAAATGCTTTCAAGGAGTATATAATCACTTAAATGATAATGGATTATTTCTTTTTGATATAAATTCTTATTATAAGATTACAAATATCTTAGGAAATAATATTTTCACTTATAATGAAGAAGAGGTATTTTATACATGGGAAAATACATTAGAAAATAATGTAGTAAATATGTTCCTTACTTTTTTCATAAAAAATGGAGAACTTTATGAAAGATTTGAAGAAGAGCAGTTTGAAAGAGCTTATACAGAGGAAGAAATAGAAAATACTCTTAAAAAATGTGGCTTTAAGCTTTTGGGAAAATATGATGGATATAATGAGACTTCTGTAAACCCAAAAAGTGAAAGAATTTTATATGTTGCAGGAAAAAATATGGAGGAAAAATAAAATGGATAAGATTATAAGATGTACAGCAAAAGATGGAATGATAAGAATAATAGGTGGAATAACAACAGAAGTTGTTAATTATGGAGCAAGTGTACATAACTGTACTCCAGTTGCGTCAGCAGCTCTTGGAAGAATGCTTACAATGGGAGCTCTTATGGGAGCAACTTTAAAAAGTGAAAAAGAAGTAGTTACCTTAAAAATAAATGGAGGAGGACCAGCTAAAGGAATAACTGTTACAGCACATCCAGATTGTACAGTAAAAGGATTTATAGGAAATCCAAATGTAAATCTTCCTTTAAACTCAAAAGGAAAGTTAGATGTAGGAGGAGCAGTTGGTACAGATGGAATATTATATGTAATTAAAGATTTAGGAATGAAAGACCCTTATGTTGGTCAAGTACCAATACACTCAGGAGAAATAGCAGAAGACTTTACTTATTATTTTACAGTTTCAGAACAAACACCATCAGCAGTTTCTTTAGGTGTTTTAGTTGATAAGGACTTGTCAATAAAAGCAGCAGGAGGCTTTATAATTCAAATGATGCCTGATGCGGACCCACTTCTTGCTGATTTATTAATGTATAGATTACAAGAAATTCCACCAATAACAACTATGATAGATAGTGGAAAAACAATAGAAGAAATATTAGAATACATATTTGAAGGAATGGATTTAAAGATATTAGATTCAATAGAACCAGAATATGTTTGCGATTGTTCAAAGGAAAGAGTAGAAAAAGCTCTTATAAGTATAGGAGAAAAGGACCTTACTGAAATTTATGAAGATAATAAAGAAGAGGAAATAGTATGTCATTTTTGTAATAAAAAATATATATTCACTCACGAAGAACTAGGTGAGCTTTTAAAAAAAGCAAAACAAGGTATTCAAAATTAACAATTGATATAATAAAAAATTAAAAAAATAAAAAAAATTTTTAATTTTAAAATAAATTAGTGAAAATTTATAAGAAAAATGTTATAATTTATTATATTCATAGAGTATATAGTATATATACAAAGCAACTTAGGAGGTGGATACAATGAAGATGTTAGATGATATAACTTCATTTATTTTCATAGAGGACAAGCCACAAAAAGCAGATATTATTTTTATACCAGGAGGTTCATGGCCAGAACCAGCAGAAAAAGCAGCGGAATTATGGAAAGAAGGATATGCACCATATGTTTTTCCAGCAGGAAAGTATAGTATAAATAGGGGATTTTTCCCAGGTCCACAAATAAGAAGTGATATATATAATAAAATATATAAAACTGAATGGGAATTTATGAATGATGTTCTTATAACTAATGGAGTAAACAAAGATGCTATTTTAAGAGAAGAGGAATCAGAATTTACTGTAGAAGTTGCATTTAATTCACGTAAAGTTACAGACGAAAAGGGACTTGATATTAAAAAGGCTATAATATGCTGTAAATCTTTTCATGCAAGACGTACATTAATGCTTTTTACTTGGGCATTTCCAGATACAGAATTTTATGTATGTCCAGTAGATATAAATGGAATTAGCAAAGAAAACTGGTTTAAAACTTCTGAAGGAACAGAACGTGTTATGAGAGAAGTTAAGAATTGTGGAATACAACTTAAAGATGCTGTAGCAGATTGGAGAAAAGAATAAAAAATAAAAAGCTGTTGTAAAAAAATGTACCGACCCCAAAAAGTTAGATGTAAAAAAATCTAATGATTGGAAGTCGGTATTTTTATGGCAAAATACAGTTATGAATTTAAAAAAGTTGTAGCTGTTTATTTAAAAGGTGAAGGAAGTCATAAATATTTATTAATTACTTACATTTTATAGCATCTTGTACATCCATTAAAGCTTCTCCAAATCTTTGATAATGAACAATTTCTCTTTCTCTTAAAAACTTTAAAGCTTCTTTAATTTCATATTCATCAGTAAGATTAATTAAGCTTTTATATGTTGCTCTAGCTTTTTGCTCAGCAGCCATATCTTCATGTAAATCTGCAATAACATCTCCTTTTGCTTGTATATAAGTTGCTGTCCATGGGTTGCTCCTCTTCAAGTTCTTTTATTGAGGCATTTTCCATAAGTTGATATATCATTGTGGCTAATATTTCAACATGTGCCATTTCCTCAGTACCTATGTCTGTTAATAGACCTTTTGCTTTGCAAGTTGGCATAGTATATCTTTGGTTTAAATATCTAAGGGCAGCACTTAATTCTCCATCGGGTCCACCATATTGAGAAACAAGATATTTTGCCATTTTAAGATCTTTACATTTTAAATTTATTGGATATTCTAAAGTTTTTACATAACACCACATTTATTTTTCCTCCTAATTTAGCAATTTTCCCATGGCCAAGGGGTTTCTATCCACTTTTTTGGATTTTCAGAATGTGCAAAGCCAAAACTTAAAAGTGGACCATAAGCTTTTTCATAATCTTTTACTAAACAATCTAAATTAGAAGAAATAGTATTATAATCATCCTTAGCTTCTTTACATTCAGGATGATTATCTAAATATAAATTAAGCTCAACAGCATAAAATAGATATTTTTGTATACTATTTAATAATTCTTTTCTATTCATCTCTTTCACCTTTACAACACTTGCTTTTATCATCTTTTTTTACATATGGTCTATATAAATCCATAAATATTGTTCCTGTTTTTAAGACGTCTTTCATTGAAAATAAATTTTCATATCTTTGAGGAACAATATAGGCTTTAGCATATTCTAATTCACATTTTTTAATAGACTCTGTTTTGTAATGTCTATCCATTAGCTTCTCATCCTTTTTTTCTTTTTTTATACGATATGTTATGAAATAAAATAAAAAGTTGTTACAATATGTTTTATCTTAAAACTAATATTCAAGAAATTTCCGAAAATATTTCTTAAATATCAGTTTTTATGATAAAATAGTAAACAAAGTAGTAAGGATGACTTAAACAGGAGATGTTAGAAAATGCCAATAAAAATACCAAATAATTTACCAGCTCAGGAAGTATTAGAAAATGAACATATATTTGTAATGAATGAGCATAGAGCATTAACTCAAGATATAAGACCATTAAAAATAATTATTCTTAATTTAATGCCAACTAAAATTACAACTGAAACTCAAATTTTAAGATGTTTAGCTAATACTCCTTTACAAATTGAAATAGACTTACTTCAAACAACAACTCATAAATCAAAGAATGTTTCAGAGGAGCATATGCTTGCTTTCTATCAAAGCTTTGATGACATTAAAGATAATAAATATGATGGAATGATAATAACAGGAGCACCTGTTGAGGATATGGAGTTTGAAGAGGTTGATTATTGGGAAGAATTATGTAAGATAATGGAATGGAGCAAAGATAATGTACAATCAACCTTCCATATTTGCTGGGGAGCACAATCAGGACTTTATTATCATTATGGAATTAAAAAATATAAATTAAAGGAAAAGATGTTTGGTGTGTATAAACATAGATTAATTACTCCAAAATCAAGGCTTTTTAGAGGATTTGATGAGGAATTTTATGTTCCACATTCAAGACATACAACTGTAAGAGCAGAAGATATAGAAAAAAATCCAAACTTAAAAATAATGGCTGTATCTGATGAAGCTGGGGTTTATGTAGTTGGAGATAAAGAAGGAACTCAATTTTTTGTTATGGGACATTCAGAATATGATGTAGATACCTTAGCACAAGAATATTTTAGAGATGTAAATAAAGGATTGGATATAAAAGTTCCAGTAAATTATTTCCCAGATGACGACCCAACCAAAAAACCAATATTAAAGTGGCGTGCACATAGCAATTTAATTTATAGCAATTGGTTAAATTATTTTGTATACCAAACAACACCTTATGAATTATCAGCAGGAGTTCATAAAAAGTAAAGATATGAAGAGAATTAGTGAAGAAGAATTTATTAATGATATTTTTAATATAATTAATGAAAATAAAGTAGAAAATACTAAAAATTTAATACTAAAAGAAAGTTTTGAAAATAAGATTATTCAAGATAGACTATTGTATTAAGATTTTACTAAAAAAGTTATACTTTATTAGCGAGACAGTTTTGGCTGCCTCGCTATTTTAGCTCTTTTTTAATTCAATAGGTTCAATTGTAATTTTATCAAGCTTTTTCTTTAAAGATGCTGTTTCTTTTTTTAATTCATCAAATTTCTTATTTAATAAAGCTAGTTCAGAAATTACTTTATCATAATCACTTTCTTTTAAAACGTTATTTTGATAAGGAATATTTTTATTTATAATATTTTCTTTATAAGAATCTTTTAAATTTAAAATTATATAAGGAGGATTTAAAGAGTTTACTGAATGAAATTTTACAATAGAAGTATTTTTGCTAGTGGTGCTATCTATTATTATGCTAAAGCAGTTATTTTTATTAGAAAATTTAAATAAAGAGGTAATATTTATATTTACATAATGATTTGCAAAACTAAAAGGAATACAAGAATCTATATGCTTTTCTGAATTTATAGGAGGGTTTTTCCATGTGATTTCTTTTAAGTTTGTTTCACTCATATTTTCATATATAGTTATGTTTTTAAAGGCAAAATCAGAATAAATCATACTATCTAAATAAATATATAGATAAGCAGAATCAATATTAGAAAAATCAATATTTTCATATTTAAAATTAATTATAGAGCAAAATTTGTTAATACACAACTTATCATTAATATTTCCTACTATTAGCTTATCGCTTTGGCAATTATTTAAAGATGGCTTAAGAAGCTCTAAATATGAAGAAGCCATAGAACTAAGTTTTATAGAATTATTCAATTAAAAAACCTCCTTTATTTTAATTTATTAGGTTTAAAAGTGTCTTATAAAATTCCTAATGGGTAATAGTCCTTATAAGAAAATATGTTAGATAAATAAATGTTATTATCATTTAGAAAATTACATCTATAATCATATCTTATAATAGGTTTATTTTCATTGTTATTAAATAAATTTGGATAAGACCAAGTTTTACCATAATCTTTTGAGTAGCTTGTGAAAAGCTCATTAAATTCAAGCCATTGTATATACAATTTATCATCTATCATAGATATGTTAGGAAATTCACAGGCAACAGTTTTAGATATATTTAAATGTTCTTTTACAAATATCTTTTTATTTTTCATATGTATATAAACATAAGAGCAATAATATTTATTATCATTGTTTTCAGAAAAGGTAATATGATAATGATTTTCTAAAGGTTCAATAACTGATAAATATACTTTACTTTTATAAGAAGAGGTTGTTTGTTTTTTTTCCCAATTTAAATTTTGAAGATTAAAAAAGCACATAAAAAGCTCTTCACATTTTTTGATTCTATTAAAGAAAAATAAATAAGGAATATCATTATGCCAAGTAACAACAAAATTAGATAAAATAAAATAGTTAATCTCAGAGACAATATTTTTAACCCATTTATGAGAATCATAAAAATAATGAATTAATTTGCATTTATCAGAAGTTTTTTCATTAATAAGGTAGTAAAATAGGTGAATTTTATCATCTATTTTTTTTATATATGGAAAAGATATTGTACAATTTTCATCTTTAATGTCAATTAGCTTAGATTTGTAAATATAATTTTTATCAATATAAAGATAAAACAAGGTATTTTTTTTAGTTAAAATAATTCCATAGATATTATCATAACAATCTACATCAAAAAAGGATTTTGAAAAAGAGCTATTGTCTTCAATAACTTTTGCTTTAGATATTAAATTATTTTTAGAATCATAATTATGTAATTGAATTCCATTATTATATGATAACTCAGATTTAAAATTATTTGATTTAACAATTAAAGTATTAAAAATCCTACTAAAAGACATAAAATTTGCTCCTTATAAGCATATTTATCATATTATATGTGAAGAAAATTTATTTTATACTATTAGAAATTTATAGCAGTTACTAAATTATGAAGGACTTATTAAAATTAGCATTTATATAAGGAAGAAGTTTAAAAATTCCCTTGATATAAGTAAACACATATAAATGATTTTCATATTATAAAATAAGAATTATTTATTAGGAGATAAAACTTGAATAAGGATATAAGCAATATGAAAATTCAAGGAATTGTGGCAGATAAGATATATGATAGTATTCATACTAGTATAGCACAAGAAACATTAAAAAACGAAGAATTTATCATAAATAGTAATGAAAGTTACATAAAAGGAGAAAAAATATATATTGATAAAATTTCAGTAGATTATAATTTTATTGGAATAATGGATGATGAAGATATTTTGAGCCTTCCTGATTCAAATGATAATAAGAATTTTGGAATAATAAATATAAAGGCGTTTGATAAAGATATAAAGCTTAATGGAATAAAAAATAGCTCATATGAATCTCAGTATATTCAAACTTCTTATGTTTTAGATGATGATAAAATAGAAAAAACACCAAACTCAGTTAGGCTTTATAAAGAATTTGAGGGGAATATAAGCTTTAAAAATAATAAAAAAATTAATGTATTTAAGTATGGATTAAGATTTTTTGTAGATAATTTAAAGGTAAAAATAAGTGGAAAAATAGGAGAAAATAAATTTAATGCAGTAAAAGATTATAGAAAATATAACGAAGATTTAAAATGCAATTATGTAAATATTAATCCAGTAGAGCTTACTAGGGAGGATACTTTAGGATTAAGTAATTATAAAAACTATAAAAATTCATATAACTATAAAACTCTTAAAATTGCTAATCCAGAGGTTGGATTAAATTTTACTCCAATTAACATTTGTGAAAAAATGAATTTAAAGGATAAAATAAAAATTAAATTGACCCTTGAAGGATATCTTTCAGCAAAGGATATTATTTTAGTAGAAAAATATCAAGGAAATAACAAAATAAGAGCTTTAATTAACTATTCTTTTCTAATTGAAAGTCATATATATTTTATTAATAAAGAAAATATAGCTGTTTTTGTAAAAGATAAGGAACTTTTGTAATTTAAAATCATAAGATAAATTGTATAAATACAAAAAAATCTTATTAGATAATAACAGGAGGAACATTTTAATGGAAAGAAGAGAATACTTTGAGGAAAGATTTGCACCTTGTGAAAGAGACAACTTTAAGCCAAATTGTGAGAGAGAAGAAGCAGAGGAATTAGAAGTAAGATGCACTAATATATCTAATGCAAGATGTGTTGGAATTTTAGCAGAAAAGATAGTTGATTGTGTATATTTAGAAAGCTTACAATTTGCTGATAAAGACGAAGTATTTACAATAGATAATTTTGAAAATGGCTGTTCTAGATATAGAATGGGAGATGCTGTATGCATAGATGATATATCATTATGCTATGATAATATTGGAATTAAAGATGATGATACTATAGAAAGAGGACGTTCTAGAAGAGATTTAGGAGAAGGAGATATCTTAGTAAGATACGATATGGAAAATAAGCGTTTCTCAGCTGTGCCAGGAAATGGTGTAAAGGTATGTAATCATCCAGATAATAGTGATGAAGATGGAAGAAGAACAGTAATTTTATATGATGAATTTGAGGGAGCTATAGGGAAAACTAAATGTAATTCTGAAAGCAGGTCAGATAGAAATTCAAGGTCAAGAGTATTTAAACAAGGACTTAGATTTTTTGTAGATAATCTAAAAGTAAGAATAAGAGGAAGAATAGGTGGAAGACCTTTTACAGCTACTAAGGATTATAATTGTTTTGGTGATATATATGGAAATGAAAAAAGAATTTCAGTGAATCCTGTAGAAATAACAAAGAGAGATACTTTAGGAAATGGAGAAGGTTGTGGAGATGATGTAGGTCTTAACTTTACTCCAGTAAATTTATATGGAAGAGTTGGAGTTCCTAGTGATGGAAGAAGTGTTAGGGGAAATATAAAATTAGAACATTGTCTTTCAGCAGAATGCATAGAAACAACTGAAAGATATGGAGATTATGGAGAAGGATATATTCATGCAACAGTTGGATATTCATTCTTAGTAACACACAATATACATCATACAACATCTGAAGAAATAGCTGTATTTACAAATCCTAATGGAGTAGAATGTCGTGATGCAAGTAGAGATTCAAGCTGTAGAAGAGAAAATGATTATGACGAAGATAGAAGTAATCGTAGATGCAGAAGAAATAGAAGAAGACGTAATAGAGAAAGATATGACAATAATAGATACTATGATGATAGAAGAAATCGTGAGGAATGTAGTGACAACACAAGTAGCGATGACAGAAGAGATAGATGCGAAAGTGATATAAGTAGTAGTGATGATAGAAGAGATAGATGTAGATGTAATAGTGATATGAGTAGTAGTGACGATAGAAGAGATAGATGTAATAGTGATATGAGTAGTAGCGATGACAGAAGAGATAGATGTAATAGTGATATGAGTAGCAGCGACGATAGAAGAGATAGATGTAATAGTGATATGAGTAGCAGTGATGACAGAAGGGATAGATGTAATAGCGATATGAGTAGTAGCGATGACAGAAGAGATAGATGTAGTGATAATATGAGCTGTGAGTGCAGAAGAGATAGATGTGGTAACAGAAGATGTGAAGATAGATGGGATGATAGAAGATGTGAAGATAGATGGGATGATAGAAGATGTGAAGATGATAGAAGAGGGATAAATAGATATTAGATAAAAAAGGAGCTCATATTATATATTTTGGGCTCCTTTAGTTTGTTATTAGGAAATTATATAAAAAATATTATAGCACTCTTTAAAATGTTAAACATATTATAAAAGTAAAGAATAGTCTTAATAAAATAGATAAGCTTTTTATAAAATTTACAGATATTATGGAGGAAAATTATGGCTACAAATTATATAAATCGAGCAAACCCACGAAACTTATATGGTGAAGATGAAAGAAGCCATTGTTTTGATAGAAGAGATAGAGATGAAGATTTTTGTGATAGAACAGATAGATGCGAAGATTCTAGTGAAAGAAGTGATAGAAGTTGTAGAGACGAGAAAAATTGTGATTCATCAAGAAGAGAAGCAGGAAGAGCAATTTTAAATTGTGGTTGTGGTTCTGTTGGTCCACTTCCAATATTAGACTTAGCTGGTGCAAGCATAATAAATCCTTATTCAGTTGCTAGTGTAACAATTGATACTAGAGGATTAAAAAATCCAACAGTTTTAATAAACTTTACAGCATTAATAAATGTTCCTATAGGAGTTTTACCAAATATTACATTTAGATTGGTTAAATGTATGAATGGATGCTCACAAGCAATAGGTGGAAGCTACACTTATAGTGATGCCTTTGATGCACTACACAGTGAGTCATTTGCATTCCAGTTCTGCGATTGTGAAGATTGCTGTGGTTGCGCAACTTATTCAGTAGAAATTTCTAATGCAACCTTAGCACAAGCAGGAACAATGATAAGTGGTAATATTTCAGCATTAGCAGTAGAAAAAAACTGCAAATAAGCAGGAGGGAGTAATATGTCAGAAAAGGAAAAGTGTAAGCCACCAAAGCCAGGTAAAATGGTAGCTAGTTGTGGATGTGGAGCAGCAGGTCCACTTCCAATATTAGATTTAGCAGGTGCAAGTATAAGAAATCCTTATTCAGTTGCAAGTGTGTCAATAGATACAAAGGGATTAAAAAATCCTAAAGTATTAATTCATTTTACAAGTTTAATTAATTCACCATTAGGTGCAATTCCTAATATAACATTTAGGATTAAGAAATGTTGTGATGGATGTTCTCAATTTGTAGGTGGCTCCTATACTTCCAGTGCAGCAGTAAATGTTTTATCAGGAAAAACATTTGAGTTTCAATTTTGTGATTGTGGAGCATGTTGTGAATGTTGCACTTATACAGTAGAAATATCTAATGCAACTTTAGCTCAAGCAGGAACAACTGTAAGTGCTCAAATTTCTGCAATTGCAGTGGAAAATCTTTGCTAGCAAAAGTAGAAAGAAAAATATTAGGTTCCTTATATTATTTAAGCGTTTTATAGGAAAATCATAAATCACGCTTTTTATAAAATAAGGAACCTTTTTATATTATTAAGAAATTATAATTATTACTTTATCTTAACTTAAAGCCAGCAGGGTAGAAAAAGCAAAGTAATAATTGACACTTTTTTAATACAATCATAATAGTATTTTCTACTTCATATAATTTATAGAATAATATAAAGGAGAAAAAAATGAAGTTTGAAAAGGTAAAATTAAATTATTCTTATAATACATTAGAACCTTATATTGATGCTGAAACTGTAAATATTCATTATAGTAAGCATCTTCAAGGATATGTAGATAAATTAAACATGATTCTTATCAAGGAGGAGGAGTTTTAAATCATAATTTATATTTTTCAATACTATCTCCAAAGCCTAAAAAAGTACCTGAAGGAAGGCTATTAGATGAAATTAATAAAACCTTTTCTTCTTTAGATTATATGGAATGTAATTGATTGGAGTGTAATTGAAGAAAGGTATAATAAAATTTAATTTTAAAGGTTGGTATATTTATTGCCAACCTTTAAATTTTAAATTATCATAATATTTGTGGAGGGTTAAAGATATGGATTGTATAATTGAAAATGAATTTTTAAAAATTAAAGCAAATACCCATGGTGGTGAAATAATATCTATTAAAGGAAAAAAAAGTAACGAGGAGTACATATGGCAAGGAATTCCTTTTTGGTGGAAGCTTTATTCCCCAGTATTATTTCCTATAATAGGAAAAGTTAAAAATTTTGAATATAGGTATGAAGGAAAAACTTATTTTATGCCTCAACATGGCTTTGCAAGTAGAGCTAAATATAAATTAATAGAGAATAAAGAGGATATATTATCTTTTGAACTGAGAAATAATAAGGAAACAGAAAAGGTATATCCTTTTAAATTTTCTCTTATAAATGAATATAAGATTGAAAAAAATTCTATAATAATAACTCATAAGGTTAAAAACTTAGATGATAAAAATATATATTTTTCATTAGGAGTACATCCTGCATTTAAGTGTCCTATGTATGGTGAAAAGGACAATATTAATGATTATTATTTAAAATTTAATAAGCTTGAGAATGCTTCTATTTTAAAGATTAATAAAGATGATTTTTTAATAGGAGAAGAGGAAAAATATTTTGATAACTGCGATGAATTAAACTTAAGTGAAGAAGTATTTAAAAATGGAACACTTATATTTAAAAATTTAAAGTCAAATAAAATAACATTAAAATCAAGAAAACATGATAGAAACGTTTCTTTAGAATTTAAGGATTTTCCTTATTTAGCACTATGGGCACCTGATAGAAAAACTAATTTTGTATGTATTGAGCCTTGGTTTGGACATGCTGATTATGAAGATTTTGATGGAGAATTAAAAGATAAGGAAGGAATTATAGAATTAGAAGAAAATAAAGAATTTAAATGCACATATAAGATAACTATAGAAGAGTGATTTATGGTTAAAATGGCATATATTACATTGTATAAAAAATTTTCATTTGAGCAAACTAATATCGTAACCAAGAGTTACATTAGGAGGTGTTTTAAAATGGAAAAGAACAATAGTATAGGTTGTACAGTACAACAATGTAAGCATCATGACAAATCTTCAGATTATTGTACATTAAATCAAATAACGGTAGGTACTCATGAAGCAAATCCAACAGTACCAGAATGTACTGACTGTAAT
>CACZYK010000050.1 GCA_902785295.1 uncultured Clostridium sp. | reverse complement strand
GTTGCCATAGCTGCTTCATCAGCTATCATAACATCTTTAACTTGGTCAACAAACCAGTTTTTCACTATAGGCTTTTGTTCTAAAAGTAAATTTGCAGCTTCATCAATTTCTTTTGGGTCTGTTGAATTCATGGAATAGCCTAATTTTTTTAAGGCAATACTCATAGTATCACGAACAGAGTCAAACATTATTATTTCATCAGCATATTTTTTATCCCAAAGAATATCCCAACTAGTTACAGGCTCTTTAACAACTTCGGGATTATAAATAATTCCTATAGTTCCCCACATATAAGGAACAGAGTATTCATTGTTAGGGTCATAATCTAAATTTTTAAACTTTTCATCAATATATTTATAATTAGGTATATTATCAAAGTTAATCTTCTCTACCATATCTTCTTTAATCATTTTTTCAATCATATAATCAGAAGGAAAAACGAGGTCATATTTATTACTTCCAGATTTTAATTTTGAATACATGGTTTCATTAGTATCATAAGTTGAATAATTTACAGTATATCCTGTTTCTTCTTCAAACTTATCTATTAAATCTTCATCTATATAATCTCCACAGTTAAAAACAGTTACAGTCTTGTTATCTTCTTTAGATGAACCACATCCTACCATAAAAGAAAGAGATAAAATACTTAATAAAATAGTTGAAATTAGTTTTTTATTTCTTTTCATTATTCTTCACCTCTTGATAGACTTTTCCTATTTGCAATTAAAAGTAAAATAAGAACAGTTAAGAACATTATTGTAGAAAGTGCATTAATTTCTGGTTTTATTCCTCTTCTTGCCATAGAGTAAATTTCTATAGATAAATTTGTAACTCCAGGACCTGTTGTGAAGAATGAAATAGCAAAATCATCTATAGACATAGTAAATGCCATAAGAAGTCCAGATAAAATTCCAGGTGCAATTTGAGGAAGTATTATTTTCCTTAAGGCATACATAGGAGTAGCTCCTAAATCTAAAGCAGCCTCTGTTGTGTTTTCAGGAAGTTGTCTTAGCTTTGGAAGCACAGATAAAATTACATAAGGAATATTAAAAGTTATATGTGCTAAAAGTATTGTTAAAAATCCAAAATCTAGTCCCACAAATAAAAACAAACACATTAAAGATATACCTGTTACTATGTCTGGATTTAATACTGGGAGATAATTTATATTAAGAAGAATCTTTTTAAAAGCTCCATTTTTCATATTGTAAATACCTATTGCAGTAATTGTACCTATAATTGTTGCAATTATAGAAGCTAAAACAGCAATTACAAGAGTATAATATAATGCTTCCATTAAGCCTTCATTATGAAATAACTTTTCATACCATTTTAAAGTAAAGCCATTCCAGTTTGCCATAGATTTTGAGTTATTAAATGAAAATACCATTAAGGTTATAATTGGAGTATAAAGAAAAGCAAAGATTATAATTAAGTAAAATCTTTGAATAAACTTTGTAATTTTATTTACCATAATCCATTACCTCCTTCTTTATCATCTTTATCAAATTTGTTCATTACTGCCATTGAAATTAAAATTACTATCATCATAATTATTGAAATTGCAGAACCAAAGTTCCAATCACCTATTGTTGTAAATTCTTGCTCAATAAGATTACCTAAAAGCATATATTTTCCTCCACCAAGAAGGCTAGAAATTACAAAGGTTGATACAGCAGGCATAAACACCATAGTAATTCCTGACATTATTCCAGGTATGCTTAAAGGAATAATAATTCTTTTAAATATTTGAAATTTATTTGCTCCTAAATCTTCAGCAGCTTGTATTAAGCTTTCATCCATTTTAGATAGAACTGTATATATTGGAAGCACCATAAAAGGAAGAAAGTTATATACCATTCCAAGAAGGACAGTTCCATCATTATATAAAAGAGAAAGAGGTCCAATACCAAAGTGTCCTAAAATATTATTTATAAAACCATTTTTACCTAGTATAGGAAGCCATGCATAAGTTCTAAGAAGAAAATTCATCCACATAGGAACTATAAATAGCATTATTATAAGATTTCTCTTAGAAGGTGTCATTTTTGAAATAATATATGCAACTGGATATCCAACAATTAAACAAAGCAAAGTTGAAAAGAAAGCAAGCTTAATTAGAAAATCTATATCCATCTGCATCTGAAATTGTTAAACTGAAGAACAAAACTATAATTAGGGGAACAATTATAAATAATGCACTCCATACTACATAAGGATAAGTAGCAAAAGAAAACTTTTTATTATTCATTGTTTTCACCTTTTTTCATAATATGAATATCATCTGGGAATATGTTTAAGCCTATTTCCTCCCCTTGCTTAACACATTTTATATTATGAATTAACCATGTCATATCTTTAGCCTTCACAACCATTTCATAATGAACACCCTTAAATATTATAGATTTAACAACGCCTTTAAGCATTCCTTCTTCAGGAGAAACAATTTTAATATCTTCAGGTCTTATAACTACATCAACATTTTCGTTAGGGTTAAAGCCCTTATCTAAACATTCAAATTCTCTATTGCAAAAGCTTACTAAATAATCCTTTATCATAATTCCATCAAGAATATTACTTTCTCCAATAAAGTTAGCCACAAAAGCATTTGCAGGTTCATTATAAATATCCTCAGGAGTTCCTTTTTGTTGAATAATTCCTTTATTCATAACAACAATTGTATCAGACATGGTAAGAGCTTCCTCTTGGTCATGAGTTACAAATATAAATGTTATTCCTAACTTTTTCTGAATCTTTTTTAGTTCAAGTTGCATTTCTTTTCTAAGCTTTAAATCTAAGGCTCCTAATGGCTCATCAAGAAGGAGAATTTCAGGCTCATTTACTAAAGCTCTTGCAATAGCAACTCTTTGTTGTTGTCCTCCACTTAAAGAATCAATACTTCTTTTTTCAAAACCAGATAAAGAAACCATATTTAAAATATCTGTAACCTTTTTATTTATTTCAGACTTAGGTAATTTTTTTATAACAAGACCAAAAGCAATATTATCATAAACATTCATATGAGGAAACAAAGCATATTTTTGGAAGACTGTATTTAGTTGTCTTTTAAAAGGTGGTAATGTAGAAATATCTTCATTTTTAAATAAAACAGTTCCAGAATCTGAATTTTCAAATCCTGCAATTATTTTTAAAGTAGTGGTTTTACCGCAGCCAGAAGGTCCTAAAAGTGTAACAAATTCATTTTTTTTAATTGATAATGATAAATTATTTAGAACAATATTATTACCATATTGTTTGTTTATATTTTTAAGTTCAATTATATTTTCTTTCAATCATAACACCTCTTTATTATTGGCTCAATTTCATTTTTTTAAGCATTAGGAATGAACCATTTTAAAACAAAAACATTATATTTGTTAAGTTAAAAAAAATCAATATATTTTTTGTAGTTAATACAATATTCTAAAAGCATTGATAATAATTAAGAAATATGAGATATTATAAGTAAGAAAAAGGGAAGTTGGTGATAAAGATGATAGATACAAAAGGTAGATATAGAAGAAATGGTAAAGATGTTTATATAAAGCAACCTGAATTTGAAGAATTAGAATTTGTTTCTAAGCTTTGGGGAGATAGAGAGACAATGAAAGACATTGGGGGAATATTTAATTTTCCAAAGGAAAAGTGGAGCAATTTTTATAAAAAGATGGTTTATCCAACAGATGGGAAGAACTTTTACTGCCTTATATATAATACAGAGAATGAACCAGTTGGAGAAGTAAGCTTTCATGGATATGATTCAATTACTAAGGTCGCTAGATTTAATGTTAAAGTACTTAATAAATATAGAAATCATGGTTATGGAGAAGAAGGAATAAGACTTTTATTAGAATATTATTTCTTTGAATTTGGTGGTGGAATAGTAATGGACAATATTTCTAATCCAGTAGCTATAAAAATGTTAAGTAAAATAGGATTCCAAGTTGTTAGACAATTAAAAAATGAAACCACTATGAAGCTTGTTAGAGAAGATTTTATAAATAACAAGAAATATTCCAATAAGAAGATAGGAATACTTATGTATAATGGAATGAGACTTTCAGATTTTTCATTATGTTACGATATTTTAAAGATAGTAAATAAAATTAAAAAATCTAATATTTTTAATATATACGGCATTAACTATACTGATAAAGTTATTTGTGATGATAAAAATATGAACATAATAAATATGGATAAAGAAAAATCTAAAGAAGAACCTGATGTATTAATAATTCCTGGAGGAAATCCATTAATAAAGGAAAATTTTAAATATATATTAAACATAGTTAGAAATTGTGAGTATATATGTGTGCAAAGGGAAGGAATTAAGTTTTTAATAGAAGGACAATTAATTGATGGAATGTTTATTCCAAAGGCTCAAATTGACATAGAGGATAGAAAATACATAAAAGAGAATATGCTTATTTCAGATAATTTTATTGATAATGGAAGAATCATGATGAGTTCTAATATTATGGGAGAAATAGAGATGATTTTAAGTCTTATAGATAAAATTGCAGGGCGAAATATTGCAGAAAATGTAAAAAATAATATAGGAATAAAATAGAGGAGTACTTAAAAATATTCCTCTATTTTATTTATTAAATTATAAATAGATTGATTACTTTTCTTTTTTTGTAAATACACTAAAAATAATATTAATAATATCTTTTAAAGTATTAATATTATCTTTAAGATTTTCTTTTACAATAAGTGCATCTGCTGTTGAATCAGTAACAGCTTCACTTATATCTTTAACATTATCAGTAATATCTTTAATATTATTTATGGATGTATTTAAATTATCAGAATTATTTGCAAAAAAGTTATTTACATTATCAATAAGTGAAGATAACTTTCTTAAGACAGAGATTAAATATAAAATTGCTATAAATACTAAAGCTCCTATTACAATAAGACATAAATCTGAAACTTTAATATACATTATTCTTCAACTTCCGGAGTTATTTCTTCTTTAACTTCTTCTTCTGATGAAATATCTTCAGCAATTTCATCACAAGCTTCTATGATATCATCATCCACTTCAATGGAATCTGTAGACTTTTCCTTTGAAGATATATATTCCTTTATTTTTGAATGAGCTTCTGTTGCTTTTTCTTTTAAAGTATCCTTAGCAGTAGAAACTTTTTCTTTAACTGTCTCATTAATATCTGAAGAAGTTCTTTTTATATTTTCTCTTGTTTCTTTACCTGATTTAGGTGCAAGTAAAACTCCACTAACAGCACCAGCAGCAACACCTATTGCAGCTCCTATTGCAAGATTTTTAGCATTTTTCTTCTTTTGTTCTAATTCTTTTTCCTTCTTTTTTTTCTCTATTATTTTTGAAAGACTCATAGTTATACCTCCTTGTGAAAATTTAGAATATTATGATATTTTATGTTATTATAACTCATATTATGAAAAAAAACAACATATCAATTTTAAATTATTAAGAGAAGAGTAAAGAAAATCCTTTATTTAATGAGGTTTTTAAGATAAAATAAATTTAAGGGATAAGTATTTTTGGAGGTGAAAAACATGAAGAAAAAAAATAAAAAAATATTTTCACTTATTTTAATAGTAATTCTTTTAATAGTAATTTCCTTGTCAGCACATGTTATCATTGGAAATGGTAAAAAAGAAATTAAGGCAGCTAGAAATTTTAAGGAATTACTTTACTCTGAAGATATGATTAATAAATATGAAAATGATTCACTTTTATCTTATAAAAGTACAAGAAAAATAGATGCTTCTAATTCAAAAAAATATTATACAGTAACTACTAAATATTTTACTATGGATATAGATGATTCATATAATGTTGTTGGATTTAATAATATGTTATATGAAGATGGAAAGACACAAATAGATAAGGAATCAGCTAAAGAAATATCAGAAAATTATTTAAAAAAGCTTTATAATGGCGATTATGAATATGATTCTCTAGTAGAAGATGATACTTTGAATGTACCTTATTATACATTTATTTTTAAAAAGTGTGAAAAGGGATATCCTTATTATGATAAGAAGATAACTTTACAGATAAATAAATTTACAGGAAAGCTTGCTGGATATGTTAATTTTAATTCTTATGTTGATACAAAAAATATAGATATTTTATTATCTGAAGAAGAAGCAATTTCTAATGCTTTAAAGGATTTTAATGAAATAAATAAAAATGGAGAAATAATAGGAATATATAAAGCTTGGACAGAAAATGAAGATAAAAGTTTTATGGAGCTTTGTTATGTAATAACTTTAAAAGGTATAGATGAAGAGGAAAAAGAGATAAGAATTAAATATTTTATATCAACAGAAGATGGAAGAATTATAAGAACCATAAATGATAATATTATATTAAAAAAGGTAGAATAAAAGAGCTGGAAACAGCTCTTTAAATTTTAACTTAGTTATTTTGAGATGAATTATTTTTGTTTTTGTTCTTATCTTCACTTTTTTTATCAGCAGTAGAAGTGCTTGTATTTTTTGACTTAATATATACATAAGGATAATCTTCGGTTGAAGGATCAGGATTGAATTTTTTAACATAAATTTTATTTCCATATGAAATATGATTTTCACAATATCCAGTAGGGACAGTATCTTTTGTAAAGTATTCTGTATAAACTCTATTTTTTCTTGAATCAGCTCTGCAAAGGTCTGTTGCAAGCATTCCAGAGTCTTTACATATGCTGGCTGTAACAAGAGTATTTGGCTTATTAATATCTTTAACTTCTTTTCCTTCATGGGCTTTAGCCATTATATTACCCCATAAGCTAGCAGCAACATTTGAATTTCCACCCATCTTTTTTGGAGTGTCATAACCAATCCACACAGAAGCTGAAAGATAAGGAGTTACTCCTGTAAACCAATAATCTGTATTTGAACTTGTAGTTCCTGTTTTACCAGCAACAGGCATATTTCCCCATTTTGCATTAGGTCCAGTATAGCCACAAGAACCTTTTAGTATGTCATACATAATATAAGCAGTTTCTTTATTGAATATTTTTTTTGTTTCAGGTGTTTCAGTTTCTAGTAAAATTTTACCAGTAGAATCAATAACCTTAGAATATAATAAAGGTTCAGTATATACACCATTGTTACCAAAAACTCCAAAAGCAGATGACAATATAAAGGTATTTCCACCATCTAAATCATTAGGGTCATTATTAAATTGTCCTAATGCAAGACAAGAAATTGAACTTGCTGATTTTGAATTATATTTTAAACCAAACTTCTTACCATAAAATAAACCAGTATTTATTCCAATAGTGTCCTCTACAATGACAGCACCTACATTTTTTGATTGTGTAAGAGATTCTCTTAAAGTAATATTTCCTGAATATTTTTCATTATCATTTTGAGGATTGTATGGACCATCATCAGTTGGATATTTAGAACCTATTGTATTAATTAATGGAGAATCATCTATTGTAGAGCCTGCTGTTAGAATTTTTTCATTTATAGCTGGACCATAAACAGTTAGTGGTTTTGTATTTGAACCAATAGGTTTTAATCCAGTAAATGCTCTGTTATTGGCATTAGCAACATGTTCTCCACGTCCTCCTACCATAGCTAAAACTTTACCAGTATGATAATCAACAATTGTAGCAGAGGCTTGGAATTTAGGAATATTAGTACCTTCTTCATATTCTTCTGCCATACCTACATTTTCAGCACCAAATTGGTCTAAAGCAGACTGAGTATAATCTTGTAAATCTCTATCCATATTTGTATATATTTTAAGACCTCCAGTTAAAAGAAGGTTCATAGCTTCATCATCAGTATAAAAATACTTTTCTTTTAAAGCTTCTTTAACTTGTTTTAGGGCAGGATTTATATACCATTCATAATCAAGAGTATAACTATCTTTATTTCTTTCAAAAGTTAATTCACCATTATCTATGCTTGCTATAGCAGCGTTAAATTCTTCATCATTTATCTTACCAAGTTCTTTCATTTTCCCTAAAACAGTTTTAGTTCTGTTTATGTAAGGAGTAGGATCTTCTATATTTTTTTCAATATAGGCACCATAATAAGTTGGAGATTGAGTTACACCCGCAATATATGCACATTGTATAAGGTTTAATTCTTTTGCAGGTTTGTTAAAGTAGTAAAATGAAGCAGCTTCAGCACCATAAGTTGTACCTCCAAATGGTATTGTATTTAAGTATTGACATAAAATTTGATCTTTTGATAACTTTTCTTCAAGCTGTAGTGCTAAATAAATTTCTTTAATTTTTCTTTCAATGTCTGATTTTTCATTTTGTAAAATTGTATTTTTAAGAAGTTGTTGAGTAATAGTAGAGCCACCATGGAAACTAGTATTTCCTTTAACAATTTTTTTTACATCTGTTATGAATGAACCAGCAATTCTTTTTACATCTATACCTTGATGCTCATAAAACCTTTGGTCTTCAATTGATACAATGGCATCTTTTAGATATTGAGGAATTTCATCATAGTTTATTACGGTACGTTGAATTTCAGAATTTAAATTATCCATAAACTCTCCATTATTGTCATAGAATGAAGAAGCCTCACTTAAAGTTGTTATAGAATTTATATCTAAATCGGGAAGGCTTTTAATAATTGCTAATACATAACCAGCTCCAACAATGGTACATATTAAGCATGTGGTAAAAATTGTTATGAAAAATGCTTTGAAAAAGTTAAAAATAGAACTTTTTCTTTTTGGGGAAGACTTTATTTTATCATTATTATTTTTATTATTGGTTTCAGTCATACAATCCTCCTAAGTTTTTCCTATAATATTACTAATTATTATAGCATAATTATAATATGAGTCGATAAATAACTCAATATAAAGGTGAATGATGAAATATCATAAAAGGAAGAAATTACATTCCAAATTATTCATATTTATTATTATTGCCATACTTTTTATTTTTAATCTTGGAATTTATTTTTTTAATAAAGTTGTTTTTCCTTCTGTATTAAAAGTTTCTGAAACTATGATTAAGGCTAAAACTATTGAAGCAATAAGTGAAACAAGCATAAAATTTTTTAATGATGAATTCAAATATGATGAGATGATAATTATTAATAGGGATAATGAAGGAAATATTAATCTTATACAAGCTAATACAGTAAAATTAAATTACTTAACCTCAAGGCTTTCAGTAGAATGTAATAAAAAGCTTCAATCTATGGAAGAAGTAGGAATGAAAGTTCCATTAGGGTGGATAAGCAAAAATAGTGCTTTTTATAAATTTGGTCCAAAGATTAATGTAAAGATAGAACCTATAGGAAATATGAATGTAACCTATGAATCAAAATTTGAAAGTGCAGGAATAAACCAAACAAGACACACAATATATTTGAAAGTAGAGTCAAAGATAAGAATAGCTGTACCATTTCAAAATAAAGAAATAGATGTTTTATGTGAAATACCAATAGCAGAAACTATTATAGTTGGTAAAATACCAAGTACAGCAATTGATTTTAGTAAATAAATCTCTAGCAAGTTTATTTATTGTTTCCAAAAGTCTTTAATTATGTATAGGAATATTAATTATGTTTATTAAAATATTAGGTTTCTTATTTTATGAGGGTGTGACTTGGAGTCTGTCGACGGAACAACCGAATAACATAAGAAACCTAATATTTTTTATTATGCTATTTATTTTTCATCAAAATTAAATACATAAGGAACATTTCTGTGGTATCCAGCATAATCTAATCCAAAGCCTGCCACAAACACATCTTCTACTTCAAAGCAACAGTAATCTGGCTTTAAGTTTACTTTTCTTCTTGAAGGCTTATCTAAAAGAACACATGTCTTTACAGATTTAGCTCCAAGAGATTTTACATGTTCTATTATAAATTCCATTGTATATCCAGTATCAATAATATCATCAGTTATTAAAACATCATATCCAGTAATATCATCAGGAATATCACTTACTATTTTCACCCTTCCTGAGCTTGTGGTTTCATTTCCATAACTTGAAGTTGTCATAAAGCCTATTTTTGTTTTTGTATTTATAGCACGAACAATATCAGCTGTGAATATAAAGCTTCCTCTTAATAAAGAAAGAACATAAAGATTTTTATCCTTATAATCATTAGTTATTACAGAACCTAATTCTTCAATTCTTTTTGCTATTTCTTCCTTAGAAAATAGTATGTTATGTTTATCTTCCATTATTATGTAGTCCTCCATAATTAAAATACTTGATGTAAATTAATATAACTTAAAAATCTTTTTCTTTCAACAAGAAATATTTACATTGGTTTACTTTAAATATGATATAGTATAAAATGAAGAGAAAGTTGGTAAGATAATACTAAGAGGTGATTTTGTTGGTAACTGGAAATAGTGAAGGAGTAAAAAAAGTATTTTTAGAAGAGTTAGATAGTATACATAAAATTAAAGTGCCAAAAACTGAAATATGTTCTATGGATATTATAGAAAAAATGTGCATGATTTCATCTGCCATAGAAAGAGAGGTAAGCGTTGCAATAGATAGAAAGGGAAATGTTAAATCTGTAGCAGTTGGAGATTCAACCTCAGTAGAGCTTCCATTATTAGATATAAGAGAGGGAAGGCTTGCAGGAGTAAGAATTATTCATACTCATCCTAATGGCTTTTGCAATCTTTCTGCACTAGATTTATCAGCCTTATTAAAATTAAAACTTGATTGTATAGTTGCAGTAGGAGTATATCAAGGAAAAATAATAGATTATTCTTTGGCTAATCTTGTAGTTAAAGATAATACATTATTATTTGAAGAAAAGAGTCATTTATCATTTGAAGAGCTATCTTCTGTAAATATTTTAGAAGAGGTTAGATATTTAGAAAATCTTATAAAGGATAATGAAATAGAAGAGGATACAGAAGAAAAGGCTATTATAGTAGGCTCAGACACAAGAGAAAGCCTTGAAGAACTTAGAGAGCTTGCAAAGGCATGTAATATTCCAGTATTAGATAGTGTATATCAAGGAAGAAGTAAAGTTGATGCTGCTTTTTATATTGGAAGAGGAAAGGTTCTTGAAATAGCCTCTTTAAGACAAACAGAAAGAGCAAATTTAATAATATTTGATGATGAGCTTTCAGGCTCTCAGGTTAGAAACTTAGAAAATGCCTTAGGAGCTAAGGTTATAGATAGAACAACTCTTATATTAGAAATATTTGCAAGAAGAGCAAGAAGCAAGGAAGCCAAAATACAGGTAGAACTTGCACAGCTTAAATATAGAAAAGGAAGATTACAAGGCTTAGGAACAGTTCTTTCAAGAACAGGTGGAGGAATTGGAACAAAAGGACCTGGTGAAAAGAAGCTTGAGACAGATAGAAGGCATATAGAAGAGGCTATATATGATTTAAAAGATGAACTTAAAAAAATAAAAAAGACAAGAGAAGTTCAAAGAGAAAAAAGAAGTAAAGAAAATATACCTAAAATATCTTTAGTAGGATATACAAATGCAGGGAAATCTACACTAAGAAATGCCTTATGTGAACTTGCAGCCAAAAAAGAAAATAATCAAAAGGAAAGTGTATTTGAGGCAGATATGCTTTTTGCCACATTAGATACAACAACAAGAGCAATAACTTTAAAAAACAAGGGAATTGCTACCTTAACAGATACAGTAGGTTTTGTAAGAAAGCTTCCACATGATTTAGTTGAAGCATTTAAATCAACACTAGAAGAAGTTATATTTTCAGAGCTTTTATGCCATGTTGTAGATGCTTCTTCAGAAGATGCTATAGAGCAAATTAAAGTAGTAGAAGGAGTATTAGAAGAGCTTGGTGCAAAGGATAAGGATACTATTTTAGTATTAAATAAAGTAGATAAGGCAAGCAAAGAGCAATTAGAAAAAATAAAAGAAGAGGTTTGTTATGAAGATATAATAGAAATATCAGCTAAAGAAGGTTTAAACTTAGATAAGTTATTAGAGCTTATAGAAGAAAAACTTCCTTATAAATATAAAAAAGCAGAATATATAATCCCTTATGCAAAAGGTGATGTTGTTTCTTTTCTTCATAGAAATGGAAGAATATTAGAAGAAGAATATAAAGATGAGGGTACATACCTTATAGCAGAAGTGGATGACGAAGTTTATAATAAAAGTAAAGATTATGTAATTAATATATTAAAATAAGAAATAGTTTATTAATTAGCAAGAGGGGATTTATGGATAATTTATATGATTTAGAATTCATTGAAGAAACTCCAAAGTATTTACAAATTTCTAATCACATAAAAAAATTAATAGAGAATAAGAAAATTGAAGATGGAGAAAAGCTTCCCACTATACGTAGCTATTCTGAGTTTCTTTTGGTAAATAAAGATACAATTATTAATGCATATAAAAAGCTTGTAAGTGATGGCTTTGCTTATCAAAAAATAGGTAGTGGGACTTTTGCTAAAAGAAGAGAGGTAACCTTAAACTTTAAAAAGGAATATTCAAATACATTTAGAGCTTTAGCAAGAACAAATAATAAAGATATTATTGATTTTGCAGGAGAAACTGCTGGAAATATATTTTTCCCAATAGAAGAATTTAAATTAATGATAAATAAAGTTTTAGATAGAGATGGAGCAGAGGCTTTAAGTACACAAAATCCTTTTGGATATGAAAAATTAAGAAGTACAATCAACAAATGCTTTTGGAATAATTCTTTAGATGAAGAAAACATATTAATTGTTTCAGGAGCTCAACAAGGAATAGACATAGCTTCAAAATCCATATTAAATATTAATGATAATGTAATAGTAGAAAAGCCTACTTATGGAGGAGCTTTATCTGTATTTAAATTTAGAAGAGCAAATATATTTGAAGTTGATATGGAAGCTGATGGAATTAATATAGAAAGCTTTGAAAAAATATTAAAGAAAAATAAAATAACTTGTTTTTATACAATGAGTTATTTCCAAAATCCAACAGGGGCAAGTTATAGTCTTGAAAAAAAGAAAAAAATATTAGCCCTTGCAGAAAAATATGATTTTTACATAATTGAAGATGATTATCTTTCAGAACTTATATATGATGAAAGCGTAGATTATATTCCTTTTAAGTGGCTTGATAAAAATGATAGAGTCATTTATATAAAAAGTTTTTCAAAAGTATTTTTACCTGGTATAAGATTAGGTTATATGATAACACCTAAAAACTTAAATGAAAGTATGATGAATTCAAAGTTTAATACAGATATTGCAACTTCAAGTTTAATGCAAAGGGCTCTTGAATTATACATTTCAGAAGGAGATTGGAAAGAAAATATTCAAAAGTTAAATAAAGAGTGCAAGGAAAGATATATTATTATGGAAAAGTTTATAGATGAAAAGCTTGGTGATATGGTCTACTATGACAAGCCCGGTGGAGGATTTACTTTTTATTTAAAGATAAAAAATAGTAAAATAAATTCTAAAGAACTGTTCTTTAGACTTAGAGAAAAAAATGTATTTATAACACCAGGGGTTTTATTTTTTAGAAATATGAAAGATGGAAATAACGCTTTTAGAATAGGGTTTTATCAAACTGATAAGGAAAAAATTATAAAGGGAATAGAGATAATAAGGAGGGAACTAAATTTATGCCATACATAACTGTTAAAAATTTTGGGGAAGATTCCTTTGAAGAAAAAAAATCAGAATTTATTGGATATGCAAAAAGAGTAGAAAGTGAAGAAGAAGCAAAGGAATTTGTAACAGAAATAAAAAATAAACATAAACAAGCAAGACATAACTGTTGGGCCTATATAGTAGGAGAAAATATGGGGATACAAAGGTATTCAGATGATGGAGAACCTCAAGGAACAGCAGGAATTCCAATATTAGAAGTTATGAAAAAACAAGGAATAACTGATTGTGCAGTTGTAGTAACAAGATATTTTGGAGGAATTTTATTAGGAACTGGAGGACTTACAAGAGCTTATACTCAAGGAGCCTCTATTGCTATAAAAAGTGCTGGAGTAATAGAAAAGGTAAAAGGAATTAAACTTCATATAAAGCTTGATTATGACTTATTTGGAAAGGTTCAATATCTTTGCAATCAAAATTCATGGCATATTGATAATGTAGATTATACAGATAATGTAGAAATTCATATTACTGCTGAAAGTAGCATTGTAGAAAAAATTAAAAGTGAAATAATAAATTCTACTAATGGAAAAGCTATAATTACAGAAGATAAAGAAAAAACTTATTTTAAGGAAGGAAATATTTTATTTAAAGAGATTTAAATTTTAAGGTGTCTTTAATTATAAGAAATTTTATGATATAATTTTATAGATTTAATTAAAAATAGAAATAGGAGGGATAGGCATGTCAGGACACTCAAAATGGCATAATATCCAAGCAAAAAAAGGAAAAGTAGATGCAAAGAGGGGAAAAATATTTACAAAGATAGGAAAAGAGTTAGCAATAGCTATAAAAAATGGTGGAGCAAATCCAGATACTAACTCTAAGTTAAGAGATGTTATAGCAAAAGCTAAGGCAGCAAATATGCCTAATGATAACATTCAAAGAGCTATAAAAAAAGCTGAAGGAGATCTTAATTCAGTTAACTATGAAACAATTGTATATGAAGGTTATGGTCCTAGCGGTGTAGCTGTAATTGTTGAAACTCTTACTGATAATAAAAATAGATCAGCAGGAAATGTAAGAAGTGCTTTCACTAAAGGTGGCGGAAACATGGGAAATGCAGGATGCGTAAGTTTCATGTTCCAAGAAAAAGGTGAACTAGTTATAGAAAAAGATGACAAAGACGAAGAAGAAATGATGATGATGGCACTAGATGCTGGAGCAGAAGATTTTAATAGTGATGAAGATGAAGTATTTGTAATAACAACTGCACCAGAAGACTTTGGAACAGTTAGAGAAGCACTAGAAGCTCAAGGATTAGAATTCTTAGAAGCAGCGGTAAAAATGATACCAGATACATATACTGCAATTAATGAAGAAGATGCAAAGAAATTCCAAAAAATGCTAGACTTACTTGATGATGATGATGATGTTCAAGAAGTTTACCACAATGCTGAATTCCCAGAAGGATGGGATGAATAGAGAAAAGATGCACTAAAGCATTTTAATATTAAAAATTTAAAAAGAAGCTGTTGCATAGTAAATATTTGCTGATGTAACAGCTTCTTTTACTGAAGAAGTATATTATTGAAAATCTTGTTTTATAAATCAAATGTACTGAAATCAATTTCTAAATCATCATATATATTTACTTTTACTTTATCATCAAATGTAAATATATTAGGCATTCCATAATAATTTTCTTTTTTTAATGTATACACGAAAATCTTTCTTTCTTTAGGGCTTACTATCCAATATTCTTTAACATTATATTTCTGATAAAGATTTAATTTTGTTATATAATCATTACTAGCATTAGATGGTGATATTATTTCAACAATCATATCTGGAGAGCCAATACACTTTTTACCATCGCTTAGTTTATTCTTATCACATATAACTGAAATATCTGGAATAACAACATTAGAACTATTTTTAACATTTTCATTATCATTTTTTAAAACTACATCAAATGGAGCAGTAAATACTTTACAATCTCCTTTGTTAGATTTTATATAATTTCTTATTTCTGAACTTATTTCAATTGATAAAGATTGATGGATAACAGAAGGTGAAGCCATGTTAAATAATTCTCCTTCTATAATTTCTATTCTTTCATCATCTGGAAATGTCAAGTAATCTTCATAGGTATAGATTTTATTTTTATTAGGTATCATTTTTAAGCCTCCTTTATTGATTAAGATATAAATCGTGTGAGCAAGTAGCAATAAAGCCATTAGTTCATATTGAATTAAGTAATAATAGTATAACATATAAATTGTATAGATAATTAAAAAAATCAAGTATAAAATAAAAATAATATAGAATACTAATAAATGAAAATTCATTAAATGGAGATGATAAGTTATGGCAAAAGCAGGAATGAGAAGACCAGATCCTAATGAGCCTCATGGAACAGAAAGTAATCATAAACCTAGATTTGAGAAAAATAGTCCTACTGTTCCTGAGATACAAGGAAAGGCTAAAACAGGAAATAAAAAAGCTGGTCGTATAATTTAAGTTTTTTCATCAAAATTTTCATTTTTCACTACATTTTCTATTGTGAATAATTAAAAGTAAACGTATAATATAGTTATAAGGTGGTGGTTTAAATGAAAATAATAAAAAAAGATGGAAGAATACAAGAATTTGACGAAAGCAAAATATATAACAGTATACGTGGAGCATCACGCGATTTAGATAGATCAACTTTAAATGAATCAGATTTAAACATGCTAATAGCAGATATTAAAGCAAAGTTAAATAAGATTAGAAATGATGAAAGCCCAACTTCAAGTTTTGAAATAGTTGGAGTTGTATGTAGAGTATTAAAAGACGATGGTTTTACAAATCTCTTAGACGCATATTTAGCAGGACAATAATTAAAAGTTTCCTTTCTTTTATCTAGAAAGTGTGGATTATTACTTTGTATTTACTTAGAACTTGTTAATGGAAAAAGCAAAGTAATAATTTCACACTTTTTTATTTGCATAAAATTATACAATTTGTTAAATTACGGATAAATATTAAGCTTACTAAGAAACAAATCTAGGGAATTCATTTCATTTTAGTTAGGGGAGATTAAAATTTTACATTTTTGTTAATATAAATTTATAGATAAATATAGATAAATTTGATATAATAAATTATCTTAATATAGTGAAATATATTAAATTTTGAAAAAAGGAGTATTAAGGATGAAGAAGTACTTAGGTTTAATAATGCCTAATGTTATAATTTTTGTAGTTGGTATAATATTTATATTTTTATCTTCTTATTATACAGAAGGAGTAAGAAATCAACTAAATATGTTATTTATAAGCTTAACCTTTATAACAGATTGGTTGACAAACATAATATTATATTTTACAGATAAAGAAAATTTAAAACTATTTGATTGTTTGTTAACATCAGTAATTGTTTCTGTATGCCATCTTGCTGTTATCTTTATAGTTAAAGCTTAGATAGTATTAGAATTTATTCTGTCTTTTTTAAGGAATATAAAAATGTGAAAGTAGGTAGAAAAATGAATAAAAACATATGGAGTGTAATAGGATATTTCTTATTTTGGATACTAGCAATATATGTTGTAGTTAAATTAGCTCCTTTTTTGTTAGCAATTGTATTAATAGCTGGAGTAGTAATTGGGGGAGTAGTATTCTATTTAAATCATAAAATGAATAAAGTAGTAGATAACCTTAATGATACAATAAATGATACATTTAATATTAAAGATGACACAAATAACTCTACTTCAGAAACATTTGAAGATTATGATATAGATGAAAGTAATGTAATAGATGTTGATTTTACAGAAGTTAAAAGCAAGGATGATAAATAATATTTTTATAGCAGGGATAAAGTTAATATATCTCTGCTTTTTTAATATAATAAGATATGAAAAATCAGTAAGATTTAAACTTTTTTTATACTATCAGGAAATTATATATTTTGAAAATTGTGAATAACTTGCTAAGTTAATAATAAAGCCTAATAAAAGAAACAAGTTTAAGAATTTCCTTTCATTTTGTTAGAAAGTATTAATTATTATTTTGCGTTGACTTGGAGCCTGTCGACGGAAAAAGCAAAATAATAATTAATACTTTTTTAATGTATAGGAAAGTATAAAATTTTTTGTAATTGAAATATAGATTATATCTAGCTTTTAGCTTTATTATATGGTAAATTAGTTAATCATATA
>CACZYK010000049.1 GCA_902785295.1 uncultured Clostridium sp. | reverse complement strand
AAAATCCTTATACCAGAAAAAGGCATAAGGATAGTAAAATTCCTATCTTATTGTAATCGCCTTATAACTTGGGACTAACCCTCATAAACTTCAGAACGATTTTTTATAATTACCCTCTTTTTTAGGCTTTACCTTTAAAATTGGGCACTCTCATTTTAACATTTTTCAATAAATCTTTCAAGCTTTAAAATTTTTGTATTATTGTATCTTTTATTTTAGAAACATTATCATAACCACTACAAACATAACTATCATCATATGTATTTATTACTATTGTATTTTTATGTAAATCTATAGAAATAATTTTGCTAAAATCAACAGAAAATTCTTTGAAAGTAGTAGTAAAATTTTCATTTGTAATACCTTTTACACCAGTTTCTGTAACGGTTATAAATCTTTTTTCTTCTTGTTCTTCTATTATTTTTGATACTATAACACCAAGTACAGTACCTATAATTAATGAAGCTGATAATACCTTTATAAAATAATTAGCTGATTCCATATTTATTTTTTTATTTTCCACAATAATAGGAATAAGAAATGCTACTATAAATTGAATAGAAAACTCTAATAAATATACAATTAAAAATATTAAACCTTTATTTAATTTCTTTTTTTCTCCTTCAATTAATACATTCATATTATATCACCTCGATTAATTTAAATAGTTCCATGAATTAATTATAACTACTTTTTGTTGTAAATGCAATATTTTTGTATTATTTAAATAAATAATGTCGTTTTTTATTTGAGATATATATAATAACATGATTCTTTATTTTTCTCTTCTACTAAGTTTTATTACTAACTTAACAATATATCTATAATTTAGAAATATAACTTTATGTAAAACAAAAGACATAATATTTAATTTTTTTTAATATTATGTCCTTTACCTTATAACATATTTTCTATGTATTTTTTTATTTCTATTAAATTTTCAAAGTTTTTATCACAATATTTCATTATATTTTCATCAGCTTCTTTTAAATCTTTAACATGAAAAGCAATCATTCCTGCATTAAAAGCTGCTCTTATTCCAGCTTCTGAATCTTCTATTACTATACAATTTTCTGGTTTTACATTAACTTTCTCTGCTGCTTTTAAGAATATTTCTGGATTAGGTTTAGAATTAACAATATCATCTGCACATACTATAGCATCAAACAAATTGTTTATTTTTGCATGATTAACTTGACTTTTAACTCTGTCCTTTTTAGCTGATGTAGCTAATGCTGTTTTATATTCATTTTTCTTTAAAAATTCTAATAACTCTAGTGCTCCTTGCTTTAATGGTACCTCATTATTTTCAATGGCTTCCTTAAGCATTTTATCCTTTTCTATGTACATTTCTTCTATTGGTAAATCATCACCAAAGTTTTCTTTAAATATTTCCTTAACCTTTTTGCGACCTCTTCCCATTACTGACACATATATTTCTTTTTTCATCTCATAGCCGTATTTTTCAAAAATTTTATTCCACTCTTTCAAATACTCTCTTTCTGTGTCAAATATTACTCCATCCATATCAAATAATACTGCTTTTATCTTATTCATTTTTCCTCCATAATTAAAAAATCTTCTTAAATAATATATTTTTCTTAATTATAATTGACTTCAACTATAAATTTAAAAGTTTTCTTAAATAATATATTACTACATTCTTTCTTTAAAAAATAGAGGATACTCTTCTACATTTCTTCCAATACCTTTAACAATTCTTCCTTTGTTACTTCTTTAGAATCTAAAAGCCCTGCAAAAAGCTTTTTTACAGAATTACCATAAACATTTTCTAAATAATATTTTGTTATAAAAGCTAAATAATCCTTTTTGCTTACTAATGATGTATATCTATTTCTTCTTAGCTCTCTATCAGTATTTAAAAATTTCTTTTCTTCTAATCTTCCAAGTATTGTTAGTGTAGTAGTCCTTTTCCAATTATTTTCTTCTAAAAAAAAGTCTGTTACTGTTTTTGAAGATACTGGTCCTTCTAGTTCCTTGTCCCAAATAACTTGCATAACTTCTAATTCAGTATTTGGTAACTTCATTAAATCCATTTAAATCACCTCTATAAATTATTTAAATCATCGCTTATATTATACAATATATGGATAATTTTTTCAATATTTTCTATATATTCAGTATACTACTGTTTACTATTTTTTTAAAGCTTTTATACAAAAAAAGTTAACTAAATATATAAAACATTAAATTATAACTTAATTCTGTCTTACTATCTCAAAAGAAATGTAAATTAAAAACTCCAAAGAAGTTTTCATTTCTTTGAAGCTTTTTAATTTTTATTTAATTCTTTTTAATGATTGATTTACTTCCAAAGTATGTTGCTAAAAAGTATCCTCCATAAATTACTAATATAAATAAAGCTGTCATAATTATTGATGGAAGCATTCCACTAGTTGCTGCCATACTTGATAAAATTGTATTTGCTACTTGTATTCCAAATATTGAATGTATTATAGCTAAGACTAATGGCATCATAAAAAATATACCTATTTGTCTAAACAATGCTTTATTTATTACATTTTCATCTGTTCCTATTTTTCTTAAAATCTCATATCTTTGAATGTTATCTGAGCTTTCTGAAAGTTCCTTTAATGCAAGTATTGCAGCTCCTGATATTAAGAATATTATTCCTAAATATAATCCTATAAATGTAACTATTGCTCCAAGTCCTATACTTGCTTCATAAAGTGAAATCTTAGTCATAGCATTTAATTCAACTGCACCTTCTATACTTTTTAAATAAGGATCATTATCCAAAGCAACAATGTTATCCTCAACCTTTTGCTTTTCCTTATCAGTAGTTCCTTTGTAATTTGCTGTAAAATGATTTATTTCTATTAAAAGCCCTTCTACAGCATCATCTGGAACCAATATAACTCCAAAGTTTGTATGACTATTTGATATATCTAAGAATCCATCTACACATTCTTTATATTTAGGTAAATATTCTTTTCCATTAATATTTATCTTGGTTCCTATTTCTAAAGCTTTATCTCTAATTTTTTTTATATTGTCATAGTTACAGAGCATTATATATTCATTTTCATTTAATGTTAGTTCTTTTTGTTTTAATATTTTTGCAGCCTTATTGTAATCTGAAATTTTTACAATTCCTTCATTTTTATCTACCAGAAGGCTTGGAAATTGCTTTAATACATCATCTATTGTTTTCCCTAAAGTAGTTTTTAGTGTTACATTAGGGGCTGTATATTCTGTAAACTCAACATATTCACTAAAGCTTTCATTGAAATCTAATGATGATTTCTTTAAAGTATCTTCTATGCTCATTTTTGACTCTGTTATTTCTTCTTCTGTACCTTCAGTTAAATTCATAGTTTTGACAATAGATATATCTGCTGGTGTAACTTCTGTTAAATCATTTTTCATAGATTTATTTAATGCTAATGCAGAAGATAAAATACATATTGTAAAAAATAGCATTAAACATATTATGCTCATAGAAAATACTGTTGTATTTATCTTACTATTTATTTGTCTTAACACAAAAGCATTTAAATCTTTTAAGTATATTTTTTTATTTGATTGAACTAATTTTAGTAAAAAGCCTGAAAGAGACCAGAAAAATAAAAATGTTCCAACTACTCCAAGGGCTATTGCAGTTAATAATTCATTTTGACTTAATTTATTAATATCTACTGTTACTCTATAATAAGCAAAAGCTAGTATTCCTAATGATATTAAAAACATAATAACAGATATTGTAGCATTTTTTATCTTTACTTTTTCATTTTTCTTTGAAGCTGTTATTAAATCTATTAAATTGTATTTTGATATTGAAATTGTATTAAATATCATAACTAAAAGATACATTATTCCAAAATACACTATTGTTTTTATCATAGCAGACTGTGAAAATACAAATTTATACTCAGTCATATTTGCCTCAAACATTTTTGCTACAACTACTGACATAAGCTGTGAAGCAAAAATACCAATTATTAATCCAATTCCTAATGAAATTATTCCTATAATTAATGTTTCAATAAAAAGTATCTTTGAAATTTTTCCTTTTCCCATACCAAGAGTCATATATATTCCAAATTCTTTTTTTCTTCTTTTAATTAAGAAATTATTTGCATATACTATTAAAAATCCTAATATTAAAGATACAAAAACTGAAACTCCTGCTAAAGTAGTTAGCATAAGTTTTATTATTTCTCTTGTAGAGTTTGAAATATCAAGCATTGCCTGTTGAGAATCCATGGAATTAAATATATAAAATATTGCAACTCCCAATATAAGTGTTAAAAAATAAATTGCATAATCTTTAAAGCTCTTTTTTATATTTTTTAGTGAAAGCTTAAATAACATCATTTAGCTCACCTCCAAGAAGAGTTACTACATCAATAATTTTATCGAAAAATTCCTTTCTTGTTGAATTTCCCTTTACTAATTCATTAAATATTTTGCCGTCCTTTATAAATAATATTCTTTTGCAATAACTTGCTGTAAAAGCATCATGAGTAACCATTACTATTGTTGCTTTTAAATCATTATTTAAATACTCGAAGTTTTCTAAAAGCATTCTTGCAGATTTTGAATCTAAAGCTCCAGTTGGTTCATCTGCTAAAACCAATTTAGGATTTGTTATTATTGCTCTAGCAGAAGCTACTCTTTGTTTTTGTCCTCCAGATATCTCATAAGGATACTTATTAAGAATTTCTTCTATTCCAAGCTTCTTTGAAATATCTCTTACACGACTTTCTATCTCTTTAGGTTTGACTTGTTGTATTGTTAAAGCTAATGCTATATTTTCATAATTAGTTAAAGTATCTAGAAGATTAAAATCTTGAAATATAAATCCAAGCTCTTCTCTTCTAAACTTATTTAATGCATTACCTTTTAATTTAGTAATATCATTATTATTTACAATAATGTCTCCTGAAGTTACTCTGTCTATTGTAGAAATACAATTTAAAAGAGTTGTTTTCCCACTTCCTGATGCCCCCATTATTCCAACAAACTCACCCTTAAAAACATTAAAACTTATATTATCAATTGCCTTTGTAAGATTTCCTTTATTACCATAATATTTTTCTATGTTTTTTACTTCCAATACCTTTTCCATAAAAATTCTCCTCTCTTTTCTTAAGCTTATGGTTATATTATAGAAAATTTTTATGATTTCTCACATCGATTTATCTTACAAGACCCTTACATTTTTGTCACATAATCATTATGTAATTATATATTCCAAAGTTCCTTATCAAAAATTTCATTACTTTTTCCAGCACTTCTCCATAATGCTTTTGCAGTTTTTCTGTTTATATTACACTCTTTATTCTCCTTTATCCATCTAATTACATCATTCATTCTGACAACTTCAAGATCATATTTACCACCTGTATTTATATATCTATCAATAATTGATTGAAGTTGTTTTTCATCTGATAAGAAATATGGAATATTTAATGTTTTTGCCATAGAAATTGAAACACATTCTCCCCAATTCTTTCCTTTTTCCTCTGTTCCAATCATATATTTTTTTAGTTTATCTTTTGTAGCATCATATATATTTTTATCTAATTTATCTAAGTTATCTTCTCTTAAAATTTCAATTATTCCATCTTTCATTAAATTATCAATTTGATTTCTAGCATTTTTAGGAGTTAGTAATTCATCTTTATACACATATTCATGAATATACGCTTTATTACATATATTGGGTATAATTATTTCAAGAAACTTTACTTTCACATATCCACCAATTTTTATACAAATATCTGTATCTAGGATTATCTTGTCATATTTCATTTACTAATCCTCCAGTATTTTTAATATTTCATCTTCAGATGGAAGTTCCAGTTTTTCTTCCTTAATATTAAAGTCATCAGGTTTTAACTTAGATAATCCTAATAAATATGTTAACTTTTCAAAAGTAATTGCTTTTTTTTCATATAATTCTAAGGACATATCAACTAATTTATCTAATTTTATACTGTTAGTTCTTTCATTATTTCTATTACATACACCAAGCCTTTTTTGCCAAAATATTATTTTACTATTATTTTTTCTATCTTCTTCATTTAATAATTCATAACATCTTTCAATATTTATATACTCTATTTCATATAAACGACGTACTATAGTTTTATATGGTACTAAAAATATATCCATTAATTGAACTATTTCTTTTATTCCCAATTTATTTTTTTCTATGTTTCTGATTGTAATTTCATTCCTAATAATATCTTCTGGCACTAAAATTTCTGCTGCAAATCTATTTGCTTTTAAATCTTCTTTTTTTATTTTTTTACTTAATTCATTTTCTTCTAATACATCATCATTTACTAACTCTTGTATCATATCATTTGAATAAAGAATATGATATAATTCATGTGCAGCTGCAAATACCTGTTTTTCTCTTGGAATATTTGTATTTATATACGTAAAAATAAAATTCTTAAATTTATAAACAAATCCACATATATCATCATCTTTAATAGGATAGTATATTGTTCTACTTTTCATTTGAAGAATATTGAATATATCTTCTTTAATAATACTATTACTTCTTTTACACCATCCTAAAAAACAATTAACTTTTTCTTTAATTTCAAATATTTCTTCTTTAGACAATGAATTTAATAACTTTTTATTATTCATTCAAAGCCTCCTCTATTGAAATTATTTCACTAATAACTTTAGTTAAAAATTCCATATCTTTTTTGGTATTTTCTTTAATTTCACCCATAAACATTAATATAGGCTTTTCATTAATTTCTTTTTTTTCAGCTAATAAATCATCAATTGTTATATTCAAAGCTTCTGCTATATTCCTTAGTTCAAAAGCATTTATTGCTTTTTGACCTTTAACTATTTTTCCTAATACCTGTTTAGATACTCCAATTTTTTCAGCTAACTCTGTTTGATTTATGTTTTTTTCTTTTAATACTTGTAAAATATTATTTCCTATTTGCTCAAAAAAATTCATATTTCCTCCTCCTAGTAAATAAATCATTTACTATTATATATTTATTTTATTATTAAAAGCATTAAAAGTAAATATAACATTTATTAAAATCAAAACTATTTTTATCTCTTTCTTAAAATTTAGTAAAACTATTTTTAGGAAAGTATATCTTAACTACAGTTTCCATATTAAGTACTGAATTTATTTCTATATTTTGTCCAAGCTTATCACATAGCTTTTTGCATAAGTATAATCCAATACCTGTAGATTTATTTATTTTTCTACCATTTTCTCCAGTAAAACCTTTTTCAAATACTCTAGGTAGGTTGTCACTTTCTATTCCTATTCCATTATCTTTTATATAAAGAACAGTGTTATCTTTATATTCTTTTGAAAATATCTCAACTTCTGCTTTATCTTTTTTAGAATATTTTATACTATTTATTATTATTTGATTTAATATAAATACCATCCATTTTGAATCACTATAAACAGTTTTATCTACATCATGAATATTTATCTTTATCTTTTTTGATATAAAACTTCTTTTATTTTTTAAAATTACTGAATTTATAATTTTTTTAAGGTTCATAGGCTTTATGATATAATCTTTTTCTACATTATTACTTCTTGCATAAAATAATGCTTGCTCAACAAAATACTCAACTTTTTCTATTTCTTCATTTATATTTTTAGTTACTTCACTTGGATTATTTTCTACTATCATCTTACTCACTGCTATAGGAGTCTTTATTTCATGTATCCATAGTTCTATGTATTCTTTATATTCTTCATTTGCAAATTTATATTCATTAACATGTTCAGCCATTGATTTTTCAGTTTCTTTTAGGGTTTCTGTTAAAATCTTTCCTTCTAAGAAGTGTGGGTTATCTATAATTTCTGGAATTAAGTATTTTTTATCTAATTTTTTTAAGTTTTTTGTTAATGTATTATAAAATTCCCTTTTCTTTAAATATTCAATAAAAACTATTAAAAAATAAGAAAAAAGTATACTTATAGGAATATATATCTTTATCAATGTATTAATAGAATAAGGCATTAAAAATATTTCAATAGTAATTATAGCTAAAGTAATTATTATAAAACTTATTATTTTTTCTTTTAAAAATTCACTGAATCTCATTTTAAAATGTATCCTTGCCCTCTTTTAGTTTCTATGATATCTTTTAAATTTATGTCTTGTAATTTTTTTCTTAATCTATTTATATTTACAGTAAGAGTGTTATCATCAACAAACATCTCGCCCTCCCATAGATATGTCATTATTTCATCTCTTGAAACAATTTTATTTCTTTTAGATATAAGATAATATAATATTTTAAATTCATTTTTTGTAAGTTCAATTTCTTTATTTTCTTTTTCTACTGTACTTTTAGAGGTATTTAAAATAAATTCATTACAATTTATTTTATCACTTCCTGATTTATTTATTCTTTTTAAAATAGAAGCTATTCTTGCTAAAAGTATTTGCAAATTAAATGGCTTTGCAACAAAATCATCTGCACCATAATTAATGCTTATAAGCTCATCAAGTTCTGTATCTCTGCTTGTTATAATTATTATAGGAATATCTGATGTTTTTCTTATCTCTTTACATATATACTGTCCATCACAGCCTGGAAGATTAATATCTAAGAGAATTAAATCACATTTAGAGTTTAAAATTTCTGAAATAGTATTATCAAATTTATCCATGTATTTTATACTATAACCATTATTGCCTAAAAATATACCTAATTCATTTCTTAATTTTTCATCATCTTCAACAATTAAAATACTATTCATAACTAATACCACACCTCAAATCATTTACTAATACCTCTTCCATAATACAATCTTTTTAAAAAAAATGCCACTAACCACAAAGTATGATTAGTGACATAACTTTAAATTTTATGTAAATGTAAACCCTACTAACTCAAGCTTATTACTTCTTATTTGAAATAAAACCAAAGCTTCCTCCACAAAATCCACCTATTATATGAGTAATATGTGATATATTATCATTGCTTATTGCCCCTTGTACAATTTCACTTCCTATGTAAGCAACTCCAACTAAAATAAGAGTTAAGGGTATTTTTTGTTCTGTCATTCCTGTAATTGAAGAAAGTAATATAAGCATAAATACTATTCCACTTGCCCCTAATAATCCAGTATTAAAAAATACTATGTTAAATACTCCTGTTATAAAAGCTGTAAATAAAATCATTATTAATAACTTCTTGCTTCCATACTTTTCTTCAATCATAGGTCCTATTACTAAAATTAAAAGGATATTTCCTATGAAATGTTCCCAATTAGCATGTCCAAGTACATGTCCAAATAGCCTTACATAAAATAATGGTGATAACATTGAACCTCTATATACAGAAAAGAACAACCTATTTGTAATTCCTCCTGTAATATAGTTTAAAATAAGAGCAAAAAAAGATATAAAGACAAAAGTAAGTATTACTGGTGAATTATAACTTATCTTTTTTAAATATTTTCCCATAAAATCCTCCTTAATGACTTTTTTCTTATTATACCATATTTTTACTTAATATTATAAAATAAGATAAATATACTTAATATAAAAACTTTACTATAAATTCAAAATGTTTTAATAAAGATTTTCTTTACTAGGATTTTAAATTTATATATTAGGTATTTCTACATGACATATATATTCTACAGGTCCTACCATATAAACCATTTTATCTTTAAGAATCTCTATATCTAAAACTCCTCCTGGCATATGAACTTTAACTTTATTATCAACTAATCCAAGCTCATAAGCAACACTTGCTGCTGCACAACTACTACTTCCAGATGCTAAAGTATATCCTGCTCCACGCTCATAAATTTCTATTTTAATATTATTTCTATCAATAACTTCTAATAACTGCATATTTATTTTATTGGGAAATTCTTTATAATTTTCAACATAAGGTCCTAGACTTTCAGCTAAGTTTTTTGATATGTTTTTCATAGGAATAACACAATGAGGATTTCCTATTGAAACACAGGTTCCTTTATACTCTTTGCCTTTAAATTTAAAAGTTTCATTAATAACTTTACGTTTTTCTCCACTTACAGGAATTTCTTCACTTTCAAAAGTTACCTTTCCCATTGCTACCTTTATTTTTTCTCCAGCTTTATCTAAATATTCAACTTTAACATCTCCTCCTAATGTGGATAAAATAAAAGTTTTTTCTTTTACATATCCTTTATCTAAAAGATATTTTGAAAATATTCTAACTCCATTACCGCTTTTTTCAGCTTCACTTCCATCTGGATTAAATATTCTAACTTTTATTTTGTTATCTTTTAATATTGGTCCATATAATATTCCATCAGAACCTACTCCAAAATTTCTATTACATATTTTCTTTATCTTTTCTTCTGTTAATTTTATTGAATTTAAGTTTGGGTCTAGTACAAGATAGTCATTACCTAATCCATGATATTTTTCTAAAATACATTTTTCCATAATATATCCTCCTAATTATTAACATTTTCTTTAATCTTATTATAATATAATTTTTTGCAATTTATATTGAATATAATGCTTTAAATATTGCAAAAAATGCTTTATACTACTTATAATGAATTTATTTTATAAAATTGGAAATGCTAAATTAAAGAAAGGAATTATTATGAATAACAAAATAGGCTTTTTAAGAGAAAACTTTAGATTATTTCATTTAATAGATAAAAGAAATTTAGAATTTAATCTTCACTATCATGATTTTAATAAGATAATTATATTTATTTCAGGAAATGTTACTTATCATATTGAAGGTAAATCTTATATTTTAAAACCTTGGGATATTCTTTTAATAAATAAGGGGGATGTGCATAAGCCTGTAATTGATTCTTCTTCCACTTATGAAAGAATTATTCTTTGGATTGATACAAATTTTATAGAAAAGCATATATATGATAATTGTAATTTAAATACTTGTTTTGAACTTTCAAAAGAAAAAAAATTTAGTTTAGTTAGATTAGATGAAAATTTAAAAACTAATCTTATATCTATAATTTCAAATTTAGAAAAATCTACTAAAGATAATAGCTTTGGAAATACAATTTTAAGTAACTCTTTCTTTTTTCAACTTTTAGTATATGTAAATAGAATATATATAGAAAATAAATATTTAACAGAAGAAAACTCCTGCAAGTATGATTCAACCATTGAAAAAATTATAAATTATATAAATGAAAATTTAAATAAAGATTTATCAATTGATACTTTATCATCAAAGTATTTTATAAGTAAATATTATCTTATGAGAAAGTTTAAAGAAGATACAGGAATGACTCTTCATAATTATATACTTCAAAAAAGACTTTTGTATGCAAGGGATTTAATACAAAATGGAACCCCTATTACAAAAGCCTCAATTGAATGTGGATTTAATGATTATTCAAGTTTTTTAAGAGCATTTAAAAAGCATTTTAAATGTTCTCCAAAATATTTTACTTAAGCTTTAACAAATTTATCTTTGCCTTGTTTACATATAGGACATTTATAATCATCTGGTAATTCTTCAAATGGAATATCGCCATCATATATATATCCACATATACTACATATATACTTTCCTTCTTCAGCTTCCTGCTTTTCTTCTGGTATATAAGTTGGAGCTGCTTTAGGACTCTTTCCCTTTACAACATTATGATAATATGCATAAGTCATTGGAGTTTCATTTTTAAGAACATCTCCATCAATTACCTCTCCTAAAAAAACAGTATGTGTAGAGGTTTCCATAGTATTTATAACCTTACATACAATGTATCCACAAGAATCACTTACAATTGGCATATCACTTTTTATTTCATGCTTTATATCATCATATTTATTAACATCTCTTCCTGATTGAAAACCAAAATTACCTATTATTTTAGGATCACTTTTTTCTGATAAAATTGAAATTGAAAATTTACCATTTTCTTTTATACATTTGTGAGTATAATTATCATGATTAATGCTAATTGCAATAGTTGCAGGAGAAGATGTTATTTGCATAGCACTATTTGCTGTACATCCTGTTAACCTTTTACCATCTAAAGTTGAAACTACATAAACACCATATGATAAATTTCTAAATACATTTTTATTCATAAAAAAACCTCCTTACTTTTATAAAAATTCTTATCTTTAAGTTTTCACTTTTAATATTTTTATCCTAATCACTAATTTAATTATACATTAATAATTAAATTATGTAAATTGAATTAATATAATTTTCTGAAAATTCTATTATGAACTTATGTTTTCTAATACTCATTTGTTTCTTTTTTAATATCAACTATCTCAGCATCTGTATTTTCTTCTATAAAGTCTATGATATTTTCTATTGTTGAATCTGCCATAGCATGAGTTCCACATACTCCACATATTCCTATTACTATAGTTTGATGCATATCTTGTTTTTCTGATTCTATAACAGATATATTAAATTTATTCTTTAATTTTTGAACTATACTTTTTACAACCATTCTTTTTTCCTTTAAAGAATGAACCCAAGAAGCTCTTAATTTAACTCTCATTATAAATACCTTCATTTAAATCCTCCCTTTGCCATTATATAATAACTCTCCTTATTTTTGAGTTAATTATATACTACCATAAGTTTCATATAAAATAAAAAAATATACTTTTTATTATTAAGTTCCACAATAAGTCTTATATTTACATCCTTTATCATTAGAAACTTCTATGTAGTGCTTTTCATTTAAAGAATAATCATAAGGATTACTAAGAATATTTAAAAGCTTTTTAAGTAGGCTATAATCTCCTTTTTCTGCATATTCTAAAGCTTCTTCTACCCTTTCATTACGTGGTATAACTCTAGGATTATTCTTTTTCATAAGTTTAATAGATTCTTTTTTATTTTCATTTTGCCTTTTTAGTCTTTCTTCCCATAATTCATTCCATTTTTTAAATTCATCACTACTAAACATATCTGTTCCTTGAGTGTTTCCTAATGTGAAAGATGAAAAAGTATTTGTATAATCTGCTTTATATTTTTCCATAATATTTAAGAGAAGCTCAATTAAATTTTTATCCTCTTCTTCTTTATTGAACAGTCCAAGCTTTTTTCTCATTCCAGAATACCAATTTTCCTCATATAATTCATTAAAATTTAAAATTGATTTTTGTGCTAAATTTATAGCTTCTTCTTCATTATTACTTAATAAAGGAATAAGTGTTTCTGCAAATCTTGCAAGATTCCATGCTGCTATTTTAGGTTGATTTTCATAGGCATATCTACCATAAATGTCAATTGAACTAAATACTGTTTTAGGATTATAAATATCCATAAATGCACAAGGACCATAATCTATAGTTTCTCCACTTATTGACATATTATCAGTATTCATTACTCCATGAATAAAACCTACAAGTTGCCACTTTGAAATAAGCTCTGCTTGCTTTTTTACTACTTCATTAAGAAGAAATAAATAAGGATTTTCACTATATACTCCTTCTTTAAAATGTCTTTTTATAGTATAATCTGCTAAAGCTTTTAAATCTTTAGTAGAGCCCCATTGTGATACATATTCAAAAGTTCCTACCCTTATGTGACTTTTAGCTACTCTAGTTAATATAGCACCTTGAAGTTCTTTTTCACGCATTACTGTTTCTCCAGTTGTGATTACAGCTAAGCTTCTTGTTGTTGGAATTTTTAATGCATTCATTCCTTCACTTATAATATATTCTCTTAACATTGGACCTAAAGCTGCCTTTCCATCTCCGTCTCTAGAATATTTAGTTTTTCCTGAGCCTTTAAGCTGAATGTCAAACCTTTCACCTTTTTTATCTATAAATTCTCCTAAAAGTGTAGTTCTTCCATCACCTAACATTGTAAAATATCCAAATTGATGTCCTGCATATGCCTGTGAAATTGGAGTTGAATCTTCTAAAATTTTATTTCCTGAAAGTATTTCTATTCCTTCATAGCTTGTAAAAAATTTTGAATCCAATCCTAAGTCTTCTGCTAAAGAATGGTTAAATATTTGCAATTTAGGATTTAAAACATGACTTGGATTTTGTATTGAATAAAACATCTTTGGTAACTTAATATATGTATTTTCTAATTTAAGTTTTTCTTCTTTCATAAAATCACCTTTTTTTCTTTTGTAATACTATAACTCTTATTTTTATATTATTTCCTAATTATAAGTTTTTTATTCATTCTTTTTTATTATTTAAGTTTACCTCTTACTCTTGGTTCAATTGCACTTTTTATCTTATACATTATATATTCTGAATTGGTTTTAGAAACAATTGTATTTATTAAAGAATTTTTTCCTTCTCCACTTACTAATGAAGTAATTCCTTCCATAATAAGCTTCATTCCAGGTTCTTCACTCCATTTTGTTAGAATTTCATCTTTATAAAAGAATATTTTTAAATATCTTATATTTGATGTTTCAATAAAAGAAAATCTTAGCTTTAATACTAAGGTTCCATCTTCATCTGTTGCAAACTCTCCATCACAGCCTACTATATAAAATTCTTCATTAATACTAATTTCTTTATATTTTGTTTTTTCAAAACCTATAGGAAGTATATAGCTTTCTTTTTCTTCATTTAGCATAATAACAAACTCATCATTATCCATAAAAAACTTGATTTCTGCCACTCCCTTTGAATAATTATTATGAAGTGCTTGTATAAATATAGGCAATAATCCTGCTGCTGAAAAGTCCATACTATAAGATTTTCCACTAATTTCTTTACATTCATTAGGAAGATTATTTTTATTTATAAGATTTTTTATCTTTTTAGGACAATACTTCTTCCACCCTTTATTATCAACTTTTATTCCTAAGCTATTTTCTACATTTAAAAGATTTTTATAAGCTTTATTATTTTTGGGTAAACTATCTTTAGGAGTAAAGTCCTTTGCAAAGTATTTTTCTATTAACTCCATAATTCTACAATGTTGAAAAAGTTCATTATTTCCTGCTGTAGTTACAATAACCATATTTATATCTGGAAATACTATAATATTTTGTCCAAGCATTCCATTAAATTGATAAGAGTCTTTTCTTGCTGAAATCCATACATGATATCCATAACCATATTTACCCATTTCTGAAGGTGTATCTATTTTTTTGCTTGTCATATTTTCAATCCATTCTTTAGAAATAAGCTGTTTACCCTTCCATTTTCCCTTTTGCAAAAGAAGTTGTCCAAGCTTTGCCATATCCTCTGGAAGCATGTATAACCCCCAACCACCTTTTTCTATTCCCTTAGGACATTTTTCCCAATAAATTTTATTTATACCTAAAGGATTAAAAATTCTTTCCTTTAAAATATCAAAAACCCCTCTTCCAGTTACTTCCTTAATAATAGCTGAAAGCATGTAAGAATTCATGCTGTTATATAAAAATTTTGTCCCTGGCTCAAATTTCACATTAGATTCTAAAAAAGACTTAACCCAATCATTTTCAGTAACTGCACCTGTTTCATTAAAACTAACTCCTGCAGTCATTGACAGTAAATGTTTAATTTTAATATCTTTTTGTTTTAAAAATATTATTGGATTTACCTTTTTCTCAAATATTTTTACCAATTTATCATTTAAACTTAAAACCTTATCATCTATAAGAATTCCTATTGCTAAAGCTGTAATGCTTTTACACAAAGAATGAGTTACATGCCAGACATTGGTCTTATAAGGTGCAAAAGAACCTTCTGAAATAACATTTCCATTTCTTAAAATCATTATTGTATGAATATTTAATTCATCTATGTTTTTCAATTCATTATAAAAGTTTTCTAAATACTTAGAGGAAATTCCCTGTTCTTCTGGTGTACTTCTTGGTAATGGCTCAATTGAATCTTTAAAAGATTTAAAGCTTTCTTTTTCTGGTTTATATTATATTGCTATTTTTCTTTTCTATTATGTCATAAATAAATTCTATTGTTTTTTTTTGAGTCATTAAATCCATTTTCCACACTTCCTTTTTAATTATAAATTTCTTATTTAAATTATATATCACCTTCTAATATATGTAAATCAAATTAATTTAAATTTTCTGAATATATAAACTTTTAAAAAATCTTAGGTTCTTATTATTAATAGAGTGCTTTAACACTACTTATAAAATATAAAGAACTTAAGATTTATACTTTTTACTATTTTTTAAGTTTATCTTTTAATTTATTATAAGCTTCTTTAGTAATATATACTTTTTCAAAATCAACCTTATTAGGATTTAAAGTAAGAGGATATTCCTCAATCCACATATTACCATCTACTATATTATATTTTTCAAATTCATCTTTACCTTCAACCTCATTAACTTCTTCTAACTCTTTATAAGAAGTTAATACAAGAATTCTCCTGCAAGGTTCTTCATGTTCTCCATAAATATTATAAAAACTATTATAGCTATTATATTCTTTAGTTGAAACTACCATTTTTAAATATAATCCTAACTCCTTTGCTACATCAACTGCTTTAATTAATTCTTTATCCATAAATACTTCCTTTCATGTTAACTACTTTTAATTATTAAATAAATTTTATTTACAAAATTATTTTAGCTTTTTCTATTATTTTTAAACTTATCTTAACAAAAAATAAAGAGATATTGATAACAGATTAAAAAATTGTTAATACAACATCTCTTTTTTTAATTTAATTTTTCTGTAAAACTATATTATTATTTTAAAACTGCTCCTGTGCATCCTGAAGTAACACTCTTTGCATATCTTGCTAAATATCCTGTTGTTATTCTTGGTTCTCTTGGTTGCCATTTGCTTCTACGTTCTGCTAAAACTTCATCTGATATAAGAACGTTTATTGTGTTTTTAGGAATATCTATTTCAATAATATCTCCTTCTTCTATTAAAGCAATATTTCCACCTACTGCTGCTTCTGGAGAAACATGTCCTATAGCTGCTCCTCTTGTAGCACCTGAGAATCTTCCATCAGTAATAAGTGCTACTGAATTTCCTAAACCACTTCCCATAATAGCAGAAGTTGGATTTAACATTTCTCTCATTCCAGGGCCTCCCTTTGGTCCTTCATAACGAATAATTACAACTTCTCCTGGGTTAATTTGTCCTTCATAAATAGCATGTAAAGCATCTTCTTCACAATCAAATACTCTTGCCTTTCCTTTATGACTCATCATTTCTGGTGCTACTGCAGAACGCTTAACAACACAACCTTCTGGTGCTAAGTTTCCTTTTAATACAGCAATTCCACCTTCTTTACTATATGGATTATCAATAGTTCTAATAACTTCTGTATCCTTTATTTCATGTCCTTCAATATTTTCTTTTATAGTTTTTCCTGTACAAGTTAAAAGGTCAGTATGAAGAATTCCAAGCTTATCTATTTCATGCATAACTGCTAAAATTCCACCTGCTTCATTTAAATCTTCTATAAAGTGTTCTCCTGCTGGTGCTAAATGACAAAGGTTAGGAGTTTTTGCAGAAATATTATTTGCAAGTTCTAGATTTAAATTAATTCCACATTCATGTGCAATTGCTGGAAGGTGAAGCATACTATTTGTACTACATCCTAATGCCATATCTATTGTAAGAGCATTTAAGAAAGCATCTTCAACCATAATATCTCTAGGCTTTATATCCTTCTTTACAAGTTCCATAATTTGCATTCCAGCTTCTTTAGCTAATCTTAATCTTTCTGAATAAACTGCTGGAATTGTACCATTTCCAGGAAGACCCATACCTAAAACTTCTGTTAAACAGTTCATACTATTTGCTGTAAACATTCCTGAACATGAACCACAAGTTGGACATGCTTTGTTTTCATATTCACATAATTTTTCTTCAGAAATTTTTCCAACTTTAAATTGGCTTACAGCTTCTGATACATTAGAATAACTTAATCTTTCTTTTCCTAATTTACCAGCAAGCATAGCTCCACCACTTACAACGATTGTTGGGATATTTAATCTTGCTGCTGCCATTAATAATCCTGGAACATTCTTATCACAGTTTGGTATCATTACAAGACCATCAAATGGATGAGCAGTTGCCATAGCTTCTGTAGAGTCTGCAATAAGTTCTCTTGTAACTAATGAATACTTCATTCCTTCATGCCCCATTGCAATTCCATCACATACTGCAATTGCTGGGAATACTATTGGAACTCCCCCTGCTAAAGCAACCCCTTGCTTTACAGCTTCTTCTATTTTATCAAGGTTCATATGACCTGGAACTATATCATTTTTAGAACTTACAATACCAATTAATGGTTTTTCTATTTCCTTATCAGTAAGTCCTAATGTATGTAATAATGTTCTTTGAGGTGCTGCATTAACACCTTTTTTAATTTTATCACTTCTCATTTTTTACACGCTCCCTAAAATTTACTTGTTAGTTGTATTATAATATATAATTTGTCTGCCGTCAATAGTGTTGTAATACAATCTAGGAAATCCAAAACACCAAGTCCTAAGAAAAAGTTATATTTCATTTGTACTGACTTTAGATGAAAATATACTAGCAATAATGAAATGAGAGGTTATATAACACAAGAAGATTTCACTTTTTATAGGTATTTCTAATATAATCAAAAAATGATTTTTTATTAACAAGCTATAATATGTTTCAATTCATTATAAGTATTTCTAATATTTTTTGGTATAAAAATAGTACCTACTCTATTTAGCAAGTGCTTATATTTATCTGAATACCTCTCTTATACAATTATTTGTTTCACATCTAACTTTGTACGAATTCCCACTTTTTATATATTTCATTGGTTTACCAAAATGAATACATATCTTATCTGTTCTTCCTTTGTTTTTATAATCTTCAAAAACTTCATCAATTAGAAGAAGAGATACTAACTGTGTTTCAATTCCTTATAGGTATCTCTAATATAATACATTCCTTTTCAACTTTTATATACTCTTGACTGTTTCAATTCCTTATAGGTATCTCTAATATTAAATGGAGCAAAGAAGGTGATTTCCTTATCAGAACAAGTTTCAATTCCTTATAGGTATCTCTAATATCTCCATCACATGTCATTGCTAATTCAAAATTTCCATTGGTTTCAATTCCTTATAGGTATCTCTAATATCTTTTATACTTTGTTTTTTTGAAATAGATGCTCTGTTGTTTCAATTCCTTATAGGTATCTCTAATATGGATATTTTAATCCAGGAACTATGGAAAGTAGTGAATGTTTCAATTCCTTATAGGTATCTCTAATATCCTTTAAGTGTAAGGATTTTAAGAAGGCTTTCAGCAGGTTTCAATTCCTTATAGGTATCTCTAATATAAATTGATAACTTCTATCGCTAAGTGCATCTTGCGCAGTTTCAATTCCTTATAGGTATCTCTAATATGGTGAAATTTATGAGTTATTATATTCGTTCTCCTAAGTTTCAATTCCTTATAGGTATCTCTAATATCCGCTTGGTAAAAATTAACCGAAGGAAGCAGAGATTAGGTTTCAATTCCTTATAGGTATCTCTAATATATTTAGTTTAGTTTATTTTTCTTTATTTTTCTTTATAGTTTCAATTCCTTATAGGTATATCTAATATTTTGCAATTAAACGTGGTTTAAGATTTTGCTACTCGTTTCAATTCCTTATAGGTATCTCTAATATTGGTTAAAATCTACTATTATTACTCTTCTATTATCCGTTTCAATTCCTTATAGGTATCTCTAATATACATTTATTTATCTCCTTTGGTGGTTTATTTGTACTTGTTTCAATTCCTTATAGGTATCTCTAATATAATTTTAATCTCATTCATCAAAGCTTGAAAAAACTATGTTTCAATTCCTTATAGGTATCTCTAATATGTTTATCAGTCAGTTCTGATTCGTATACGAATCTCTCGTTTCAATTCCTTATAGGTATCTCTAATATAGATGATTTAAAGGCTAAGGATTATGATTATGCAGGTTTCAATTCCTTATAGGTATCTCTAATATGAGCTAAGAGAACAACAGAAAAAAGGAACAATGAAGAGTTTCAATTCCTTATAGGTATCTCTAATATTTTTCTAGTAAATCTTTATCTGAAAGCTTTTCTAAGTGTTTCAATTCCTTATAGGTATCTCTAATATAGAAGATACTACTATTACAGAAGCAAAACAAAAATAGTTTCAATTCCTTATAGGTATCTCTAATATATCACAGAATGAAGACAGAGAAGTTACATCTTGGGAGTTTCAATTCCTTATAGGTATCTCTAATATAGAAAGTATCCCAAATATCATCACCCTCATATTTTTCGTTTCAATTCCTTATAGGTATCTCTAATGTCCATTTTATTATTTTTTACTTGCAACTTCTTTATTTTGTTTCAATTCCTTATAGGTATCTCTAATATGTTGTTTGCTTGTATTCCTTCCCTTTTCTATTTTCCAGTTTCAATTCCTTATAGGTATCTCTAATATTTTATATACTTTTCTTAGTATTGGATTAATCTCTATGTTTCAATTCCTTATAGGTATCTCTAATATTCTTCACTATTAGCACAAATATCAATGTGATATTTTTGTTTCAATTCCTTATAGGTATCTCTAATATCTTTAATTCTTGCCAATATAATCACTCCTTCTCTTCAGTTTCAATTCCTTATAGGTATCTCTAATATGAAGATGGTATTCCAAGTTCATTTTGTATTGCCTCAACGTTTCAATTCCTTATAGGTATCTCTAATATGAAAAGTTAATAATAGTAGTGGATTATTAACATATAAGTTTCAATTCCTTATAGGTATCTCTAATATCTTATGAAGTAATTGGATATAGAAGCAGCATGAAAGAGTTTCAATTCCTTATAGGTATCTCTAATATGTTGTTTCTGTATCTATAAGTAGCATTCTTCTATCTCTGTTTCAATTCCTTATAGGTATCTCTAATATTGTACTAATTGTATTGGTGAATTTGAGATAGCAGCAGGTTTCAATTCCTTATAGGTATCTCTAATATTGTCACCACAACCACCCCTCTTTTGATAGGAATAGTAGTTTCAATTCCTTATAGGTATCTCTAATATTTCATCAATCCAAAGAACAGCATATTCACCAAAGTCAGTTTCAATTCCTTATAGGTATCTCTAATATCTTATGCTTATTCATTTAGGTCATTCTGATTTAATCAGGTTTCAATTCCTTATAGGTATCTCTAATATTGTTTTAGTCATTACAGTTCCTTCCATAGGGTCTGGAGTTTCAATTCCTTATAGGTATCTCTAATATTTTTTATTCCCTATGCCTAGCTTATTTAAAGCTCCATGTTTCAATTCCTTATAGGTATCTCTAATATAAACCATTGTGCAATATGTTTTGTATCCTGTGGATAATGTTTCAATTCCTTATAGGTATCTCTAATATCGCACTTGACACTACGAAAGTATTTTTCTTATTTGAGTTTCAATTCCTTATAGGTATCTCTAATATATTATACACTTTTAAATCACTCCAATAAAATTTTTAGGTTTCAATTCCTTATAGGTATCTCTAATATTTGTGAAAATTGGAGAAGGAACTTTAGGCAGAGAAGGTTTCAATTCCTTATAGGTATCTCTAATATGCATCTTACATATCTATACTAGAAGTCTTGTTTGCTGGTTTCAATTCCTTATAGGTATCTCTAATATTTGTAATAACTCTTTCTTCTACATCATTACCCACAACAGTTTCAATTCCTTATAGGTATCTCTAATATTTTTCCGTTAAATTCCCATTCTTTTGATTTTACATCGTTTCAATTCCTTATAGGTATCTCTAATATACTCAATGCCGAAGTAAGTACCAAAATTCATATTTAAGTTTCAATTCCTTATAGGTATCTCTAATATGTACTCCTCTTTTTACCTGTATGGGTATTTTTTACATGTTTCAATTCCTTATAGGTATCTCTAATATTTTTTTACCCTCTTCAATGCTACACATATTTTCTTTAGTTTCAATTCCTTATAGGTATCTCTAATATTAAGCCTGAAGTATCAACAGTTGGAGTAATTTTGCCCTGTTTCAATTCCTTATAGGTATCTCTAATATTGTAAAAAGTAGGTATAAAAATAAGGTTCTTGAATGGTTTCAATTCCTTATAGGTATCTCTAATATGGTCACTCAAACCCATACATGAGGGTCTAAGGTCATCGTTTCAATTCCTTATAGGTATCTCTAATATATGACAAAGATATGAAGGAAGATGGCACTTTGAAATAGTTTCAATTCCTTGTAGGTATCTCTAATATTTTTGCTTTATAAAATAAATTTTCTGGTATATTCAAGTTTCAATTCCTTATAGGTATCTCTAATATTAAAGAATACTATGAGGAAAAGAACGAGGAATATGATGTTTCAATTCCTTATAGGTATCTCTAATATTTATTAGAAGTAATGTAAATAATATAAAAATAGTTGGGTTTCAATTCCTTATAGGTATCTCTAATATATATCTATCATGCTAATAATTTCCTCTTTCCTTTCTCGTTTCAATTCCTTATAGGTATCTCTAATATAAATCTATTCTTATTAAGGTCTTCAAGTGCAAAGCCAGTTTCAATTCCTTATAGGTATCTCTAATATTTTCCTTTTTTCTAAATTAATTATATCACAAAAATTAAGTTTCAATTCCTTATAGGTATCTCTAATATAGTGTTATGAATATCCCTTGCATTTCTACCAAGCCTATGTTTCAATTCCTTATAGGTATCTCTAATATGCACTTTAGGTTATGTTATTGAAAAAGAGGTACTTGTTTCAATTCCTTATAGGTATCTCTAATATAAAAATATTACTAAAGCTTATAACCATTTCTTTTGAAGTTTCAATTCCTTATAGGTATCTCTAATATAGAACCTACAAGAGCAATCTCTTTGCCTTTAGTAAAAGTTTCAATTCCTTATAGGTATCTCTAATATGCCATGTCTAAAGCTTTTATAATATCATTGCTACCCATGTTTCAATTCCTTATAGGTATCTCTAATATTCAATAAGCTTCAAACCACCATCAAACCTACAAATCTGTTTCAATTCCTTATAGGTATCTCTAATATATTTAGGTGCTCTAGGTCATAACCATGTCAAGCTATAGTTTCAATTCCTTATAGGTATCTCTAATATTCATCAGTAACAAAGGCATTAATCCTAATTTTATTCAGTTTCAATTCCTTATAGGTATCTCTAATATACTATTTTCTTTCCAGAAAGCATAAAAGATTATGCTGTTTCAATTCCTTATAGGTATCTCTAATATGATACTGTATATTAGCATTAGGAGAGGTGGAAAATTGAGTTTCAATTCCTTATAGGTATCTCTAATATCTTGTAATGTATTGCCTAAATTTGACATACTATTTTTGTTTCAATTCCTTATAGGTATCTCTAATATCAATCCTGACTCTGAGGACCAGGGAATAGCTGATGTAAGTTTCAATTCCTTATAGGTATCTCTAATATTTTTAGGTGGATTTATAACTATGCTCTTTACATTATTGTTTCAATTCCTTATAGGTATCTCTAATATACTTTCTCCTGTGATGAAAACGCAACGTAAATTCCTAGTTTCAATTCCTTATAGGTATCTCTAATATAACCTATTTTTATTAAGGTCATCAAGTGTAAAACCAGTTTCAATTTCTTATAGGTATCTCTAATATCTAAATCATATTTAGACAAATCAAAACAAGCAACGGTTTCAATTCCTTATAGGTATCTCTAATATGGAATGATATAGATTTAAAAAATAAAACTATAAATAGTTTCAATTCCTTATAGGTATCTCTAATATTGGCATCTATTATTGGATATTCTTCTGGGTCATGCATGTTTCAATTCCTTATAGGTATCTCTAATATTTTGATTACATTATACTACAATTTCAACGCATTGCAAGTTTCAATTCCTTATAGGTATCTCTAATATAATTGCTATCTGTTATATAATTCATTATATTTTCCATGTTTCAATTCCTTATAGGTATCTCTAATATAAAAAAGATATCCGACGGGTTCAGGAAGTAAATCAAAGTTTCAATTCCTTATAGGTATCTCTAATATTATCTTTCAATATATTAAATACTTGCAATCCATCATCGTTTCAATTCCTTATAGGTATCTCTAATATGAAAGGTTTAAAAGTTTAAATGAATCTTTTTCTGGATTGTTTCAATTCCTTATAGGTATCTCTAATATGCTTCGCTATTCAATTTAAAGGATTTACTTTAAAGTAGTTTCAATTCCTTATAGGTATCTCTAATATTAAGCCTTTATAAATCCATTAAATGTTATTGCAGTATTAGTTTCAATTCCTTATAGGTATCTCTAATATCAAATGCACCTGTTAGTTTTGCTAATGCACCTCCAACGTTTCAATTCCTTATAGGTATCTCTAATATGGTGACGGCACGATAACCCCACAAAATTTATCAAAGTTTCAATTCCTTATAGGTATCTCTAATATGGCAAATTAGTGGCAAATGCCTTAATACTATATTCTAGTTTCAATTCCTTATAGGTATCTCTAATATCCTATGGATATTTTGCAACCAAGAAAGCTTATCCAACAGTTTCAATTCCTTATAGGTATCTCTAATATTGATGTAGAAAATCCACCGACTTCTATTAGTTTGAGGTTTCAATTCCTTATAGGTATCTCTAATATGCTACTATTAAAGCTTTTTTGGAATATGCACAAAGGTTTCAATTCCTTATAGGTATCTCTAATATTGTGACCAAAGCGAATTTAATTCTTTATTCTTTATAGTTTCAATTCCTTATAGGTATCTCTAATATGTACGCTACGCCGACTGCGTCGCTCTTGACACTATGGTTTCAATTCCTTATAGGTATCTCTAATATTTTTCTTCCTCACTAATTTCAGGACCATTATTAACATGTTTCAATTCCTTATAGGTATCTCTAATATAATCTTGGAAAGAAAAACTAGAAAAACTATTGAATTGTTTCAATTCCTTATAGGTATCTCTAATATAAATTGCAAAGTTTTTGAAGCTCTGCAACTTTTCCAGGTTTCAATTCCTTATAGGTATCTCTAATATTTGTTGCCAAATTTCTTTGAGATACACTTTTATTCATGTTTCAATTCCTTATAGGTATCTCTAATATAAAATAAAAATTTCTTTTTCATATAAAACACCTCTAAGTTTCAATTCCTTATAGGTATCTCTAATATATACCTTTTTATCACCAATGGAGCTAGAAGTTATTGTTTCAATTCCTTATAGGTATCTCTAATATATGCACAATATTATTGTGATAAATATGGTTTAGATTTGTTTCAATTCCTTATAGGTATCTCTAATATTTTATCTTTTAGATTTAAAAAATGAAATGGAACAAAAGTTTCAATTCCTTATAGGTATCTCTAATATGTTAAGAGACAACATTATGACTATTATTTAAATGAGTTTCAATTCCTTATAGGTATCTCTAATATGATATTAAAGAAACAAACATAACAACTGATTATAGAAGTTTCAATTCCTTATAGGTATCTCTAATATAGTAAAATAGCAGTTATGATACCACATGATTTAGCTCAGTTTCAATTCCTTATAGGTATCTCTAATATTTCTTCCTCGATAATCTCTCTTATCTATCCAAGAAATGTTTCAATTCCTTATAGGTATCTCTAATATCTTTACGCCGAACCAGTTACCGATTGTTTTATCCTGAGTTTCAATTCCTTATAGGTATCTCTAATATATTAAACAAATTCAAATATTAATTTATGAAATCTATTGTTTCAATTCCTTATAGGTATCTCTAATATCTGCACACTCTGGCAATATACAAACCTTTCTAAAAAAGTTTCAATTCCTTATAGGTATCTCTAATATTAAGGTTTGTACACTTTGCTTTTATATCTGAAAGAGGTTTCAATTCCTTATAGGTATCTCTAATATGCACTATAATAGTGCAAAAGTGCTTGAAAAATTTTACAAATAAAAAAAGAAACATTTATGCTAAATTTCTGATATAATTAAATTCTCACAAAAAAAATATC
>CACZYK010000048.1 GCA_902785295.1 uncultured Clostridium sp. | reverse complement strand
ACCATCCATAAGTCATCTAATCTTGATGATGAAATAAACTCTTCATTTATACCTAAAAGACTTCCTTTTTCATGTTCATAAAGAAATAAATCAAAATCTAAAATATCTTCTTTTTCTACATTTAATTCATTCTTTATTATACTTAAAACTCCTACTACATCCTCTTTATCTTCAAGTTTTTCATTTATAAATCCTAATAGTGGTAAAGTATCTTTTTGTTTGTTAATTGCATATCCTTCATTAACATTTCTATTCATGTGTATAGCAAGATTAGGAATAACTAATAAAGGTTTATTTATATTTATTAATTTTGTTACAGGCTTAAAAGGAGAATCTCCCTTTAAAGTTACTCTTCCTGCTAAAGATAATGGTCTATCAAACCAAGTGTTTAAAATTGGTCCTCCATAAACCTCAGTATTTAATTTTACATATTTATTTTCAACAAGCATTTCTGGAGCTGGTTTTACCTTAAAACAAGGGGAATCAGTATGAGCTCCTATTAATCTAAAGCCTTCCTCTTCTATCTCTCCATTTCCTATTTCAAAAGCTATTATTGCTGAATCATTTTTTATTACATAGCATTTATCACCTTTATTAAGATTCCATGTTTCACTTTCTTTTAACTCTTTAAATCCATTTCCATCTAACATTTTCTTTACAGTACTTACAGCATGATATGCTGTAGGACTTTCATTTATAAATTCTAATAACTCATTAGCTAAATTTTTCATTTATTTTTTCCTCCAACACTTTACTTATTTTAATTATAACATAATATTATCTATCATTAACCACCATAAAATTATTCATATTTTTCAAATAATTTACTATACTTATATTTGATTAATATTTATAATTGGTATAAAATTAGTTTTATCTTTTTATCAATAAATATAAGAGGTGTTATTATGTTTTCAAAATTTCTTGTAAATACATTTATTAAAAATAATGAAGATATTTCTAATGAAAAAGTAAGAGGTAAATACATATTTCTTGGAGGACTTGTAGGAATAATATCAAATCTTCTTCTTTTTACTATTAAACTTTCTGTAGGACTTATTACTTCTAGTATAGCTATAATGGCAGATGCCTTTAATAACTTATCTGATGCAAGCTCTTCAATAATAACTATTGTAGGTTTTAAGCTTTCAGATAAACCAGCTGATGCTGAGCATCCATTTGGACATGGAAGAATTGAGTATATTTCTGCTTTAATTGTTTCATTTATGGTAATGCTTGTTGGTTTTCAATTTGTTAAGTCATCTTTAGAAAGAATATTTAATCCTGTATATATAAAGTTTGAAATTATTCCTTTTGTACTTCTTTTAATCTCAATTTTTGTAAAAGTATGGCTTTCAAGTTTTAACAAATTTGTAGGAAATAAAATTGATTCTTCTGCTTTAAAAGCAGCTTCTGTTGATGCTCTTGGAGATGTTTTTACTTCTTCTTGTGTTGTTATATCATATTTAGCAGCAAAATTCACTTCATTTCCTATTGATGGATACTTAGGTACATTGGTAGCTTTATTTATACTTTATTCAGGATTTAGCTTAACAAAAGAGACATTAAATCCTTTGCTTGGCGAAGCACCAGACCCAGAGCTTGTCAAAAAAATTCAAGATATGGTCTTAAGCTATGATAATATAACAGGTGTTCATGATTTAATAATACACAACTATGGTCCTTGAATGGAAATTCATGAAATAATAGATAGGGCTGAAAGAGAAATTTCTGAAAAGCTTAAAATTTATCTTGTAATTCACATGGACCCAATAGCTATGGAAGATGAAGAAGTTAAAAAAGACTTTAACATGGTTTGTGACATAATAGAAAAGGATGAGCGTATTAAATCCATTCATGATTTTAGAGTTGTTGGAGAAGGGGAAGTTAAGAATCTTTTATTTGACGTAGTGATTGATTCTGAAAAAATGTTTAAAACTATGACTAAACATGAAACTCTTATAAATGATATAAATAAAGCAGTAAAAGAAATTCATCCTAAATATAATTGCATCATAACTATAGATAATGATTATTTATAATTCTTTTATACTATCATTTGTTAAGCTATGAATAACTTACCAAACTAAAGACTTAATAAAAGAAATAAGTTTAGTAATTTCCCTTTTAAGTTACTTTTATAAACTATAAAATAAAGCTGTTGCATAAAGATTTCTAATGGGACTGTTGCACAAAGAAATTTCATAATAATATAAATCAAATAGTTACTTGATAAAGCACTATATATTGTATTAATATTTCTTGATGCAACATCCCCAGAATATTTGTTAATGCAATAGCTTCACTTTTATTTTTAACATTTATTAAATATTAATTCAAATTTTAATATACTAAAGAACCTTAGATAAGAAATCCTTTGTTCTATCATTTTTAGGATTATTTAAAACCTCTTTTGGAGTACCTTCTTCAAGAATTTTTCCTCCATCAATAAATAATATTCTATCCCCAACTTCTCTAGCAAAACCAATTTCATGAGTTACAACAACCATTGTCATTCCTTTTTTAGCTAAGTCCTTCATAACATTTAAAACTTCTCCAACCATTTCTGGGTCAAGAGCTGATGTAGGTTCGTCAAATAATAAAACATCTGGCTCCATTGCAAGAGACCTAGCTATTGCTATTCTTTGTTTTTGTCCACCTGATAATGAAGCTGGATAAGCATCCTTTTTATCTGATAAGCCAATAAGTTTTAAAAGTTCCATTGCTTTTTTATTTGCTTCTTCAACATTTAATCCCTTTACTTTTGTAGGAGCTAAAGTTATATTTTCTAAAACAGTTTTATGTGGGAATAAGTTAAAATGTTGAAAAACCATTCCCATCTTTTCTCTTGTTTTATTTATATCATTATTCTTATCAGTAATGTTTTTTCCTTCAAATGTTATTTCTCCAGAGGTTGGCTCTTCTAATAGGTTAAGACATCTTAAAAATGTAGATTTTCCTGAACCTGAAGGTCCTATTATAACAACAACCTCACCTTTTTTAATATGCTGGTCTATCCCATTTAAGACATTATTTTTTCCATAACTTTTTTTTAAATTTTTAACGTGAATCACTAGCCTTCATCCTCCTTTCAAGATATCCCATAAGTCTTCCTAAACTGAAGGTTAACACAAAATAAAGAACTGCTGATACTGCTAAAGGTTCTATACTCATAAAGGTTGCTCCAGTAACTATGTTTGCAGCAAACATTAACTCTCCAACACCTATAACTGATGCCATTGAAGATTCCTTTATTACAGCAACAAATTCATTACCTATAGCAGGTAAAATATTTTTAACAGCTTGAGGAATTATAATTTCTTTCATAGCTAAAGCTTTAGACATACCAAGACTTCTTGCAGCCTCCATTTGTCCTTTATCTACTGCCTCTATTCCTGCTCTTACTATTTCTGATACATAAGCAGCTGAATTTAGTGATATTGCTATTACTGCTGATAAAAAGGCTGTTATATCTAAACCTAATACCATCTTAGAGCCAGAATAAACAAGCATTATCTGTAAAAGCATTGGAGTTCCTCTTATTATTTCTATATAAATATTAGCTATCCACTTTAAAGGCTTTATTCCAAATATAGATAATTGAGAAGCTTTCATAAAGAAAAGAATTGCTCCAAGTATTGTTCCTAAAAATACTGTAATTAAAGAAATTTCTAATGTTATCTTTAATCCATTAAGAAATACACTTGCATATTTACTTAAAAAGCTTTGGTCTTGATTTTCAGCTGACAATTCATTAGCATCTATTACAAACTGGTCCATTTCTCCACTTTCTTTTACTCTTGCAATTGTCTTGTTTACATTTTCTCTTAATTCATCATTTCCCTTTCTAATACCAACAGCATTACCAGTATCATCACTTTCTACTTTTATATCAGATAAAACTAATTCTGGATTATTTTTTATAGCTGAATTTACAACTGGTGCTTCTGTAACTAAAGCATCTATTTTTTCAGTTTTTAATTCTAATACTAACTTTGTAACCTTAGAAAGTATTTGAATATCACTATATTTAACATTTTCCTCAACAAAATCCTGTTGAGTTGTACCTAATTGTACACCTATTTTTTTACCATCTAAATCAGATAAATTTTTATATTTATCTTTTTCATCTGCTCTTACTAAAACTGAATGTTGTGATTGATAATAAATATCTGAAAAATCAATCTCCTTCTTTCTTTCTTCAGTTGGATTCATTCCTGATATTATAAGGTCTATTTGCCCTGCTTTAAGAGCTGTAATAAGATTATTAAACTCCATTTCTTTAATAACAAGGTCACAATTCATATCCTTTGCTATTTCTTTAGCAAGGTCAACATCAAAACCAACAACTGTATCTTTTCCATCTATCATGGCATGAAATTCATAAGGTGCATAATCTGCACTAAGCCCTACAATAAGCTTATCTCTGCTTGATGTTGTTTCTTCAGATTCATTTTGTGTAGTCTTTCCACAAGCTACCATAGATATGGTTGTTAGTAATACCATAACTATTGTTATAAGGCTTTTAAAATAATTTTTCTTCACAATTATTATTCCTCCTATTTTTAAATAATACATAAATTATACATCAAAAAGTATATTTATTCATAGCCTATTTTAAATTTTTATTTGCTCTCTTATATCATTATTCTATTTTTAAACATATAATATAATAACTGAATTTATAAATTTATAAGGAGCTGGTTAATGGTTATGATGGTTTGCAAAGAAAGACATCTTTTTCCTGGTGGAAATACATCTAAAGGATTTTATTCATTTTATAGATATATACTAACCCAAGAAAATGCAAACAGAATAATCTGTATTAAAGGAGGGCCTGGTACTGGTAAGTCATCACTAATGAAAAAAATAGGTTTATATTTTGCCAATTTAGGCTACTCTATTGAATATCATCATTGTTCTTCTGATAACAATTCTTTAGATGGAATCTTAATTAAAGAAATCAATGTTGCTATGCTTGATGGTACTTCTCCTCATATTGTAGACCCATTAAATCCTGGTGCTGTAGATGAAATACTTAACTTAGGTGATGCTCTAGATAAAGGTATTTTAGTTAAAAATAAAAAAGAAATAATGAATTTAAATAAAGAAATAGGAAAACAATTTAAAAAAGCTTATAAATTTTTAGGAGCAGCTAAATATATTCATGATGATTGGAGTACACTAAATTCTGAATCTGTAAATCCAATAAAGCTTAATGAATTTATTGATGAACTAAAAAACAAATATCTTACTTCAAAATTGTCTGGTTATGGTGGTGAAAGACATTTATTTGCTACAGCATTTACTCCTAATGGGATTGTTACATTTATAAAAGGATTATCTAGTCAATTAGAAACTGTACAAATTTTAAGAGGTGGTCCTGGATTAGGCAAAACTAATATTTTAAAAGCTTTTGGTCTTCAAGCACAAAAACAAGGATATTTTGTTGAATACTTACACGACCCTCTTGTTCCTGAACGAATTGAAAATTTAATTGTACCAGAGCTTTCTTTTGGAATATTTACTACTAATGAAATAAGCAGAACATATTTTGATACAACAGATTTTAATTTAAAGGATTTATGCTATAAAAAAAGTATGTCTTGTAAATTAAATGATATTGTATGGGATAAACAAGAATTTGACCATTTGGTTGATAAAAGCATATCTTGCATAAAAAATGCAAAATCATTACATGATGAATTAGAAAGCTATTATATATCTGCTATGAACTTTGATATGGTTAATTCAATATATATTGATTTACTTAATAAAATAAAAGCTTATGTTTAATATTTAATAAATTTTTATACTATCAGGAAATCATTTAAATGATATAGTTTCTCAATAGAAAAGTATGAATTATTACTTTGCTTTTAAGTTGATAGATCCAATTCAACGCAAAGTAATAATTCACACTCTACAACTAAATGAAATTTCTAAACTTATTTCTTTTATTAAACTTCATTATTAGCTTAACAAGTTATTTACGACTTATTAAATTATATAATTTCCTAATAACATGAATTATTAATATTTAATAATAGATAATCTATGAAGTGCTCTTGTGCACATTATATATTTAACTAGGTTGTTTATTTTCCCATTTTCTAACAAAATAACTCCATCAAATTCTAATCCTTTTGCATAATAAGCTGGAATAAGAACTTTTCCTCCTTTATAAAAAATATCCTCTCTATCAAAAGTTAATATTTTAACTTTTTCTTTTAATAGTGGAGATATCTTTCTTAAACATTCTTTATCTTTAGTTATAATAGCTATACTTTCAAGTCCTTCTTCTTCATAATCTTCTATTATTGAAATTATAGTTTCTATCATATCTTCTTCTGATTCAGATTTTTCTTCAATAACAGGTTCTCCATTTCTAACTAAAGGTACAACTTTATTTTCATTTAAAAATTTATTTGCATATTCCATTATTTCTTGTGTTGAACGGTAGCTCTTTTCTAATTTAAACAGTTCTATATTATCTCCAAAAAGTTCTTGTAAATTAATCATAGCAGGTTCTTCTTGTGTTGTTATTAATCTTTGATTTGTATCACCAACTATAGTAAAGCTTTTACAACCTGTAAGCTCCTTAATTAACTTAAATTGAGTTAAATTATAATCTTGAGCTTCATCTATAACAACATGTTTTATTTCTTTTTTGCACTTTTTGCCATCTAGTACAACCATAAAATATAATATTCCTGCAAGGTCCATATAGCCTAATTCATTAGTTTTTGTTACCTTTTTATATAGTTCTACTATATTTTCATGCTTTATCCATTCATCAAGTTCTGCTCTAGAATTCATAACTTCTCTTACTATTTCTCTTATTTTTACTCTTCTAAGAAACTCTAAGTTATTTCTTTCTATAACAAGTTCCTCTTCTGATAAATTTGCTATTTTATCTTGAATATCTTTATTTAATTTTCTAACCTTTTCATCTCTTTTATCTTTTATTTTAGAAGTTAATATTCTTCTTATTTTTTCGCTTCTTCTAAATAAAGGCATATAGCTATAATATTTATCAAATAATTCTCTTATTTCTTCTACAGATACTATTTCTTCTCCATAATATTTTATAGGTTTTATTTTAAAATAGTTTTTATTCATATTATCAAGCTCACTATCTAAAAATCTTGTAAATTCTTTTGAGCTTTTGTATTTGTATTCATTTAAAGCTTCTTCATGACCTGTCATTGCTTCTTCCATATACTCTGAAAAGCCTTTTACTGGTTCTCCTAAACCTATTTCATTTATTGCAAAATTTTCAAAGGTTGTTTGTTGTATTCCTCCACTTTCACCTAATGAAGGTAATACTTGAGCTATATAATCGATAAATATATCATTAGGTCCTAATATAAGAACTTTATCTCCAAACTGTTTTCTATAATTATATAAAAGGTAGGAAACTCTATGTAATGCTATTGTTGTTTTTCCTGAGCCTGCTACACCATTTACAACAACTACTTTTTCTTTAGGTGCTCTTATTATATTATCTTGTTCTTCTTGTATGGTCATTACTATATCTTTAAGCTTTTCTCCTGAATTTGAAGTTAAGACCATTTGTAATATTTCATCTTTTACATCTACTGCCGAATCAAATATCCCTTTAAGTTCACCTTTTTTAATTATAATTTGTCTTCTTCCAATTATATTTGCTTTTATTTGCCCTACTGGTGAAGAATATTCAGTTTCTCCAAGACTTCCTTTATAAAATAAACTTGATATTGGAGCTCTCCAGTCTACAATGACTGGTTCATAAGTATCTTCTGGAGTTAGTCCAAACCTTCCTATATAAAGTTCTTCTGCTCCTTCATCTTCTGTAAATGTAATTTTTCCAAAGTAAGGTACTTCCTTAAGTTTTGAAAACTCACTTAACCTTTTATCTATTGTTTTAAAAGCTTCTTCTTTTACATATGCTTCATGGTCAAAGTAATCTATTATTTTATCTTCATCATCTTTATATTCTTCTACAGCTTTTTTTCTATAATCTATAATATACTCTGTGACAGCTTTTCTTTTCTCTATATATTTTAGTATTTCCTCATTTAATATTTTTAATACATCTTTTAATTTATTTTCTTCTATTAAAAATTCTAAATCCTTTTCCAAAAAAATTTACACCTCCAAGAAAATTAAAAGGAGGTGTTGCAATCAGCAAAGCCTCACACTATACATAATGTTTTATTCTTCAAAACATATACTATATATCGTGATTGGAATTCTTTATGCAACAACTCCTCTTTTTTTAATATTTAAAAATTATACTTCTGAATCTTTGTTAAAATCTATATACTTTTTTTCTCCAACCTCTACAAATTCATCATCACATAAATCCTTAGCAGTTTCAGCCAGAGCCTCTGCTGAGTCTCCATCTTTTTTATCTAACACTTCATCATTAGAAGTATTTTTCTCTTCAGATTCTTTAGAAAGATTTATATCTTTTTGCTTTTCATCAGATTCTTTTTTTTCTTCTTTTTTAAGTTCAGGATATTTTTCACAAACTACTTCCATAAATTCATCACCAAAAATAGTTTCTTTTTCAAGAAGAATTCCTGCAATTTTATCTAACAAATCTCTATTTTCTCTTAATATCTTTCTTGCTTCCTCATGAGATTCTCTTATTATCTTTAATACTTCTGCATCAATCATTGTAGATGTTTCTTCACTACAATTCATTACTGCTCTTCCATCAAGATATCTATTTTGAATAGATTCTAAGCCAACCATATCAAACTTATCTGTCATACCATAAATAGTAACCATATTTCTTGCTGTTTGAGTAGCTCTTTCTATATCGTTAGAAGCACCTGTAGAAACTATGTTAAATACTTCTTCCTCTGCAGAACGTCCTCCTAGCATAACCTTAATTTGATTCATAAGCTCATCTTTAGATATTAAATATTTTTCCTCTTCTGGAAGTTGCATTGTATAACCTAATGCTCCCATAGTTCTTGGAACTATTGTTATTTTATGTACTGGGTCGGTACCTTTTAATAAAGCTGCTACTAATGCGTGTCCAACCTCATGGAATGCTACAATCTTCTTTTCCATTGGAGATAATATTCTATCTTTCTTTTCTTTTCCTGCTATTATTACTTCAACAGCTTCTCTTAAGTCTTCTTGAAGAACTTGATTTCTCTTATTTCTTACAGCTCTTAAAGCAGCTTCATTAACAATATTTGCCAAATCTGCTCCTACAGCACCAGGAGTACCTTTTGCTATTTCTTTTAAATCAACATCTGCATTTAAACATACATCCTTAGCATGAACTTTAAGTATTGCTTCTCTTCCTATTAAGTCAGGTCTATCAACAATAACTCTTCTATCAAATCTTCCTGGTCTTAAAAGTGCTTTATCTAATATTTCTGGTCTGTTTGTTGCCCCTAGTATTACAATACCCTTAGAAGAATCAAAACCATCCATTTCAGATAATAATTGATTTAATGTTTGTTCTCTTTCATCATTACTTTGGTATTGATTGTCTCTACTCTTACCTATTGCGTCAATTTCATCTATAAAAATTATACAAGGAGCCTTTTGTTCAGCATCTCTAAATAATTCTCTTACCCTTGATGCACCAACACCTACAAACATTTCAACAAAGCTTGAACCTGATAAAGAAAAGAAAGGAACTTTTGCTTCCCCTGCTACTGCTTTTGCTAAAAGGGTTTTTCCTGTACCTGGAGGACCAACTAAAAGAACACCCTTAGGTAATTTTGCTCCAATTTCTGTATATTTACTTGGACAATTTAAAAAATCTATTACTTCTTCTAATGATTCTTTAGCTTCTTCTTGTCCTGCAACATCTTTAAAAGTAACTTCTATTTCATTTTCATCATAAACTTTGGCTTTGTTTTTAACTATACCTCCAACTCCACCACCCATTTTATTCATCGCCTTAGAAAGTACAAACTTCCAGAAGAAGAACATTAAAAGTAATAATGGCACCCAATTTATAAGTATTTCTACTATTAGAGTTGTTTTTTCATTTTTTGCTTTAAAATCTACTCCTGCATCTGTTAAATCCTCAACAAGATTATTATCACTAACTCTTAAAGTATATAATTCTTTTCCACCTAAGCCTGTATTACTCTTTGGGGTGATTATAATCCTCTCTCCTGTTATAATTGCTTTTGATATCTTTTGCTCCTTAACTAGTTGTTTAAATTCACTATAACTTATTTCTTCCTGAGGAGTTGTAGGTAAAAATAATTGTACAATCAATACTAAACTAAGTATTAATGTCAAATAAAAAAATAAATTAAACTTTTTCCTATTGTTTGGCTTCTGCTCCATATATGTGTCACCTCTTTCGTATATAAATCTATTCTATCCATCCAAAATCACTAAATGGATATACCTTTAGTTGAGCTTTAGCTTCAATATATTTTCCATCAATATATGGATTATTCCACAATCTTGAATCATTAGATATTGGACGATTATCTCCTAAGAAGAAATAACATCCTTCTGGGACTTTATAAGTTCCAGATGAATGGTCTGTATTTTTTACATAATCCTGATTTAGCTCCTCTCCATTTACAGATACCTTTCCATCTGTTATTTCAACAGTATCTCCTGGTAAACCAATAACTCTTTTTATTAAGGTATCTTTTAATTCTACTGAATAGAATACTAAAATATCTTCTCTTTCAATTTTATCTAAATCATATATTTTGCTTACAAATAATCTGTCACCAATATTTAAGGTTGGTATCATTGAACCACTTGGAATTCTTACTTGAAATACTAAGAAATGTTTTATAAGTAATGCTATTACAAGAGCTATTGCTAGTGGAAGCACCCAATCTACAATAAAAGATTTCTTTTTACCTTCAATTTTCATTTAATTTTCCCACATTCCTTTCATTAATTTATCAATTCTCATTTTTCTTTTTTTAGTTTCTTCCATATCAAAGAGAAATTTATTATTTTCTTTTTTTAAACAATCGCCTTCTTTAACATTTTCATCAACACTATTTTTATTAAGATTTATCATATGTCCATTCTCATCTTGAAGAACTATAATATTTTCTTCTATTCTGTCCACTATATAAAACATTTTTCCACCCCTTTATTACCTGTTTTAAAGCAATAAAAAATAGCATGAATTAAGTATATCATAAATTACAATTTAAAAAAGCATAAATTTTCATTAAAATTTTATAAATTTCTGTATTTGTCCATTAATTCACTCATTGCTTTTCCAGAAGTAGGAGGAGTATATGTTATTGCATTAGCACCTGCTTCTATGGTTTCTTTTATTGTATCATCATTTGGTCCACCTGTTGCTATGATAGGAAACTCAGGAAATTCTTCTCTTATTTTTTTTACAATTTTAGGAGTGTCTGCCCCTCCTGAAACATTTATAATAGTAGCTCCAGCCTCTATTCTTTTAGCTATATCATCTTTTTCTGAAACTACAGTTACTACTACAGGTATATCTATTGTAGACCTTACTTTTTTTATAATATCATCTTTAGTTGGCGAATTTAAGACAACTCCCATAGCTCCTTTAAACTCTGCATCTAATGCAAGATTTATTACTCTTTTCCCTTGAGTTATTCCTCCACCAACTCCACAAAATACTGGTACATCAGCTGCCATAATAAGTGCTTGTGTTATAAGTGGCTGAGGAGTAAATGGGTAAACTGCTATTATAGCATCTGCATTTGTATTTCTTATAATTGCTACATCTGTTGTAAATAATAAGGATTTTATTCTCTTTCCAAATATCTTTATTCCTCCACATTGTCTTATAATTGGTGGAACTTCAACTACATGGTTTCTTAAAGTACCTTTTATTTCAGGTAAAAATTTACTTTCTTTTGCCATAAATATACCAACTCCTTCTAAAAAACCTTCTTTATAAAAATTCATTTATATTAATATATCATAGTGAATTTGTTACTACAATATAATTTACAAATTTATCTAATAGAACAGTATTCTTTTAAACAATCTGTATTTTTTTACATAATTATTAACTTGGCTTACTTTTAACTTCCTCAAAAAAATAATAAGCCTGATTAATTAAAATAACCTTAAAAATAATTTTAAAGTTATTTTAACTAACCAGACTTCTAAATAAAAAATATGAGGGGTATCATCAATACAACTTTAGTTTACCCTACAATTATTAAATTCAAATAAAATCTTTATTATAATTTTGTAAAAAAAAAAAAAGTAGACTATATAGCCCACTTTTTATCTCCTGTAAAGTTAACATTTAACCACTTATCTAATTGTATATTGCTCATACTTCTATATACATATTCTCTTACTTTATCCATTTCTTCTAGCTTATTAAGCTTTGATTGTTCATTAAATACAAAATCTATCTCTATTCTAAGTTCTTTTCCTATTTTACTTACTCTTGTTATAGAATCTTCAAAATTATATTCTTTTTCAACATCCTTAACTATTGTATAAATTTCATCATTAATATCTTTATCTGCATTTCTGTTTAATATTTCTTTAAAGCTCTTAATTAAAGTAGTTATTGGAACTCTTATAAATATAGCTGATGTAATTACAACCATAAGAGGGTCTATATACTTTGATAAATATGCTAAAGATGTTTTATTTAATATAGTACAAATTAAAAATCCTACAAGTACAGCAACACTTACTAATGTATCCATAAGCCATTGGTTACTTTCAGCCTTTATAATATCTGAACATATTTTTTTATTATTTCTTGCTAAAGTTCTATAAACGATTAGACATCCTAATATAGAAATTATTGAATACCCTAAAGCAAGTTCAGCATCAACAGCCTTTCCACCTGTTAATATTTCTTTTGCTGAATTTATAAAAGTAATACTACACATAACTGTTAAAACTATTGAGTTAAAGGCAACTGTAATTGGCTCTAAAACTCTTTTTCCAAAGGGAAACTTTTCGAAATCGTTTTTACTTATATATCCTGTAATAAAAATAGCTAATATTGATAAAAATAAACTGATTAAAGAATATAAACCATCAAATACTATCATACTAGAATCAATTACTATTCCCCACACTACTCCTAAAACAGCAAAGAATAAAGCTCCTGATGCTGATAACATTAGCGTATTTTTTTCACTTTTCATTTTTTTCACCTCATTAAATCTCTTTAGTAATATTATATTCTGTTAAAAAATCCTTAACAACTCACTAAAATGAGGTATATTTTATACTTTTAATAGATATAAGTGCATCTTACATTTTATAGTAATAACGTAATAGTACTTTAAATTCTATTTATTAGTCCTTATTTAACTTATTAATACAAAAAAATCAAGTGAAATTCCTTATTTAAGTAAATTTGTTTTATTTCTTACTTTTTTCATTTTCCTCTATTTTTTCATTTTCCTCTATTTCCTTATTGATTTGTATAAATTCATTTACAATTCTTTTATCCAAATCATCTAAGGATAGATTGTCACCAGGGCATAATGTATCATATACATCTCTATGTCCCTCTATCTCACTTAAATTATATTTAATAATCATATCAACAGACAATTTTACTAAAGATTCCATCTGTGCTTCAGTAGGGCTTGTCTTATTAAAATCTCCTTCTAATGCAATTCCTATACTATCATTATTATTTTTTTTAGCATGTGCACCTATTGCCGCTTCTGGTCTTCCTCTATAAATTGTCCCATCTGATCTTATGTAAAAATGATAGCCTATTCCAACCCATCCATTTTCAATATGAACCTCATTCATCCTTTCTGGTGTTTTCCCAGTATCTGATGTATGGTGAATAATAAGCCTTCTAGGTTTATTATTATACTCAAGCTCCCCCTTCCATGTGTAATCAACCTCTTGTATGTTTAGTTCCTTCTCATAATCTTCCCTTATATTTTCAAAACTACTTAATTTATATTTATATTGCTCTTCACTATTTTTATAAAGAAAATCTATGTATGTATAATCTTTTTCTGTTGCTACGCTTGTACTAATTTCACTAATTTTAGGTTTCTCAATTATAAAACTTTTAATTATATTATATATACCTATTGGAATTGACAAAAGCACACCTAATGCTATAAAAAAACATATTATTCTTCGTCTTTTATAATTGGGTCTTTTTCTTACCCTTTTTCTTACTTTTTTTTTATTCCTCATCCCAATTACCTCACCAAAATATTTCTTTAAATTAATTATAATACTAAATTTACAAATTTTCTTACTAAATAATGAATAAAAGCTTAAATTTTGTTAATTTTTTTTAATTTTTTAATATATAAAGAAAGACACCTCATAAGAAGTGCCAATCTCTATAACTAATATTTAATTTTATAATTAGAACATCTTCATTAAATTAGCCATTTCAATTGCAGTTACAGCAGCATCATACCCCTTATTGCCAGCTTTAGTACCTGCTCTCTCTATTGCTTCTTCAATTGAATTAGTTGTTAAAATTCCAAAAGCAACAGGCTTTTCTGAATTTAATGATACTGTTGCTACTCCCTTAGAAGCCTCTGCACATACATAATCAAAATGTGGAGTTGACCCCTTTATAACAGCCCCTAAACATATAACAACATCATACTCTGGACTTTCTGCCATCTTCTTTGCAACCAATGGAATTTCAAAAGCCCCAGGAACCCAAGCAATACTTATATCATCATCATTAACCCCATGCCTCTTCAAACCATCCAAAGCACCAGAAACAAGCTTAGAAACTATAAACTCATTAAACCTCCCAGCAACTATACCAACTCTAATCCCCTCTGCTACTAACTTACCTTCTAAAACCTTCATTTTTAAAATCTCCTTTTATTTTCATTCTTTATTTTTTATTTATTAATGCTTTATAAACTTAATCTTGTTAATTAAAATATCAGTTTTCTTATTTTATGAGGGCGTGACTTGGAGCCTGTCGACGGAACGACCGAATAACATAAGAAAACTGATATTTTTGAACCAAGCCAAGTTTATAGCATATGAGCCATTTTCTCTTTTTTAGTTTTTAAATAAAATGCATCTATCTCGTTTGCCTTCATTTTTAATGGCACTCTATTACATATATTTATCCCCAAAGATTTTAATTTCTCTATCTTATCTGGGTTATTTGTCATAATATCTATATTTTCTACTCCTAATTCCTTTAAAATAGCAGCAGCTATATCATATTTTCTTGCATCTGCTGGAAATCCTAATTTTAAGTTTGCTTCTACTGTATCTAAGCCTTTATCTTGAAGACTATAAGCTTTTAACTTATTTATAAGTCCTATTCCTCTTCCTTCTTGTCTCATATAAAGTAAAATCCCAGAACCATTTTCTGCTATCTTCTTCATTGCTGCATCATATTGTTCTCCACAATCACATCTTTTAGAACCCAAGGCATCTCCTGTTAAACATTCTGAATGTACTCTTGTTAACACACTTTTTTCTTTAGAAATGTCTCCCTTAACCAAAGCTACATGATGTTCTCCTGTTTTCTTATCAATGAAGCCATAAATTCTAAACTCTCCATATCTTGTTGGAAGCTTTGTTTCTACAACTTTCTCTACTAACTTTTCCTTATTTAAAGCCTCTTCTTTTGATTTTCTATATTCAACTAAATCTGCTATTGTTATGATTTTTAAATCATGTAACTTAGCAAACTTCTTTAACTCTGTTGTACGCATCATTTCTCCATCTTCTCTCATTATTTCACAACAAAGTCCACATTCTTTTAATCCTGCAAGCTTTACTAAATCCACAGTTGCTTCTGTATGACCTGTTCTTTCTAAAACTCCACCTCTTTTAGCCTTTAAAGGAAACATATGACCTGGTCTTCTAAAATCTTCCGGCTTTGCATTGTCACAAACAGCCTTAATAGCAGTTATAGAACGCTCTGCAGCTGATATTCCAGTAGTTGTATCCACATGGTCTATTGATACTGTAAAAGCTGTTTCATGATTATCTGTGTTTTTTTCAACCATTTGGTTTAATCCTAGCTTTTCAGTTAATTCTTCACTCATAGGCATACATATTAATCCTTTTGCATAGGTTGCCATAAAATTTATATTTGCAGTAGTAGCAAACTCTGCAGCACATATACAATCCCCTTCATTTTCTCTATCTGGATCGTCAATTACTAAAACTATTTTTCCATTTCTTATGTCTTCAATTGCTTCTTCAATAGTGTTCATATTCTAAAAACTCCTTTCTTGTTATCTTTACATAAATCCATTCTTTCTTAAAAATTCTTTTGTTATGCTAGATTCTTTCTTTTCTTCTTTATTATTAAAACCTAAAAGTTTTTCAACATACTTTCCAATCATGTCACATTCAAGATTTACACTTTCTCCTACCGTTTTTGTCAATAAGGTAGTTTCCTCTCCTGTGTGGGGTATTATTGAAACTTTAAATACCTCTTCATCTACATAAGCTACTGTAAGGCTTATCCCATCAATTGCTATTGAACCTTTTTCTATGATATATTTAAGAATTTTTTTATCTGCACCTATGGTAACCCATACTGCATTTTTTTCTTTTATTAATGAAAGAACTTTTCCACAACCATCAATGTGTCCACTCACAATATGACCACCAAGTCTTTTTTCTAGTGTTAATGCCCTCTCTAAATTTACCTTACTTCCAACTTTAAGATTTCCTAAATTACTTCTTCTAAAGGTTTCTTCCATAACATCAGCTTCAAAAGTATTGCCATTTATATTTGTAACTGTAAGACATACCCCATTAGTAGCTATGCTATCACCTATCAATGTTTTTTCTAAAACCTTATGAGCCTTAATTGTAAGTTTTGAGGATTCACTACCAATTTTTAATGATTTTACCTCTCCAACTTCTTCAATAATTCCTGTAAACACTAGGCTTCATCTCCTTTTTCTACATATCCTTCAATTAAGATATCTTCTCCTATTTTAGAAACTGCCAAATTATTTATTTTAAATGCCTCTTTTAAATTTTTAATTCCTGTTCCTTCAATTGGAGTTTTAGAAGCTTCTCCCCCTATTATCTTAGGAGCAATATAAATCTTAACTTTATCTACTATTTTTTCTTCTAAGGCAGAAAAGTTTAATGTTCCTCCTCCCTCAAGAAGTATGCTGTCTATTTTTAAACTTCCAAGAATTATCATTAACTCTTTTAAATCAACCTTTTCATTTTTTGATTGAACTACTATAACCTTAACACCTTTACTTTCAAGGTTCTTTTTCTTCTCTAAGTTAGATTTATCAGTTGTTGCAACAATAGTTTCAACTTCTTTTGCTGTATTTACAATCTTACAATCCATAGGAATTCTTAAATTGCTATCTACAACTATTCTTATAGGATTTCTTCCTCCCTCAATTCTACAAGTAAGTTCAGGATTATCCTTTAAAACAGTATTTATTCCAACCATTATTCCTGTAAGTTCATTTCTAAGCTTATGAACATCCTCTCTAGATTTTTCTCCAGTAATCCATTTAGATTCTCCAGAATAAGTAGCAATTTTCCCATCTAGTGACATTCCTGTTTTCATAACAACAAAAGGAACTTTTTCTACTATGTACTTCATAAAAACTTCATTAAGCTTATAACATTCACTTTCTAATATTCCATACTCAACTTCAATTCCTGCATCTTCAAGTTTTTTTACTCCTCTTCCTGCAACTAATGGATTAGGGTCTAATGTTCCAATAAATACTTTAGAAATTTTCTTTTCTATAATTTTATCTGCACAAGGTGGAGTTTTTCCAAAGTGTGAACAAGGCTCTAAGGTAACATACATTTCTGCTCCCTCTACATTTTCATTTCTTTGCTCTGCATCTTTAAAAGCATTTACTTCTGCATGACCTTCTCCACATTTTTGATGATAGCCTTGCCCTAATATTTTGCCATCTTTAACAATAATAGCTCCAACCATAGGATTAGGATGAACTCTTCCCATTCCTTTCTTTGCAAGTTCTAAGGCTAATGCCATATATTCTTCTTTCAACATATATCGCCCCTTTTATTACTAATTAAATATGTATATTTATAAGTTATCCACAATTATTCAATTAAGATAATTTCCTGATAGTATAATTTTATTGTGACATTTGACAAAAAAGAATAAAAAAAATCCCTGAACTTTAGAAGCTCAGGGCATAAATACTTATCAAAATATTTAATTATAAAACTACATAATTTATTAAAAAAGCTCTGAAATAAAAGTATTTCAGAGCAAATATACTAAATAAATATAGACTTATAACTATATATATTTTTTTTCTTCTTTCATCCAGACTATACTGTCGGCTTTGGAATTTCACCAAATCATGCTAAATTAGCTCGTGGGCTATAACCACCGATAGGGAATTTCACCCTGCCCCGAAGATTTATTAAATTCTAAATTTATGATATACCCTAATTGTTAATATGTCAATGGAAAAAATTTCTTTAACTTCTTAAGTATTTCCTTCATATTATAAACTATATGATTTTACATCATAAATTTTTTTTAGCACAAAGTCTTTGTAATTCTGGCTGTCTTTGTGAAACTGAAGAGGTTTTGTTACTAACTCTTGATGCTGAAGTAAAAAACTTAAATAGCAAATTAAAAACTAGCTTAGAACAATTAGACCAATTAGAATGTATTTTACAATAAATTTTTTATAATTTTACAAAACAAAAAGACTGCATACAATAATTTTCTTACTGTATAGCAGTCCTTTTTAATTACTACCTTATATAAAAAAATATATTATTCACATCTTCCATATAATTTAGTAAATTTATATATCTTATTTGCAAGATTTTCATTAATATCTTCTTTTTTTGCTCTCCATTGCCAGTTTGTACCTAGTGTAGATGGTAAATTAACTCTTGCTTCATTTCCTAAGTTTAAGAAATCTTGCATTGGAGCTACAGCTGTATCTGCAACACTGCTCCAAATACCTCTAATAAATCCCCAATTATAGCCTTCTTCTTCATTTAAGCCTAAATATTTTATTGCATTTCTTACCTCTTTCTTACTTCCAGTTTTCTCAAACCATCCTAAGAAAGTATCATTATCATGAGTTCCTGTATAAGCTATGCAATTTTTAATATAATTGTGTGGTAAATATTCACTATCTCCACCACCAAAAGCAAATTCTAATATCTTCATTCCAGGATATCCAGTTTCAGCTAAGAACTCTTTAACCTCATCTGTTAAGAAACCAAGGTCTTCTGCTATGACATTAATTTCTCCAAGTTCCTTTTTAATAGCATTAAATAATGACATTCCAGGTCCCTTAACCCATTTTCCATTAACTGCTGTTGGCTCACCATAAGGAATTTGCCAGTAAGATTCAAAGCCTCTAAAATGGTCTATTCTAACTATATCATATAATTTTAAGCTTTCTCTTATTCTTGAAATCCACCATTTATAATTATTTTTCTTCATAGCATCCCAATCATAAATAGGATTTCCCCATAATTGTCCTGTTTCAGAGAACATATCTGGAGGACAACCTGCTACAAATAATGGTTTCATTTCCTTTAAATCCATTTTAAAGTTTTCTGGGGCACTCCAAGCATCAACACTATCTTCTGCTACATATATAGGAATATCCCCTATTATTTCAATTCCTAAAGAATTTGTATAATCTTTTAATGCAGTCCATTGTTCAAAAAATAAATATTGAACAAATGACCAAAATTCTATCTCATCTTTTAATGATTCTTTATATTTTTTAATTGCTTCTGGTTCTCTCTTTTTAATATCATCTGGCCATTTTTCCCATGAAACTAAATTAAAATGATTTTTTAAGGCCATGTATAATGAATAATCCTCTAACCAAAAACTATTTTCTTCTTTAAATTTTTCTACCTTTTGAGCTAACTCTTTCAAATTACCCTTTTTGAAATTTTCATAAGCTCTTTTTAAGACCTTATTTTTAGACTCAAAAATTACTCCATAGTCTATTTTTTCTGGATTATCACCATAATTTTCATTTTTATAATCCTCTTCTCTTAAAATTCCCTCTTCTCTTAATATATCATAGTCGATAAAGTATGGATTTCCTGCAAAAGCTGAAAAACATTGATATGGTGAATCACCATAACTAGTGTGTCCTAGAGGCAATATTTGCCAATACTTTAAACCAGCTGTTTCCAAAAACTCTGCAAACTTAAATGCTTCTTTTCCTAATGTCCCTATACCATACTCACCAGGTAATGAAGCTATGTGCATTAAAATTCCTGCTCCTCTGCTCATTATTCTCCTCCTAACTAAATTATATTTTTGTCATAAGTTAAATCTGTTAAGACCTTATGCTCAACAGTAGATTCTCTTTTTACAAGTTCTGTTTCCAATATTAGATTTTTATGAGCCCCCTTTTTACTCAAAATATCTAACAATAGATTTACACTTTCTTCAGCAATAGCTTTTTTAGGTTGTCTTATAGTAGTAATTCCAGGATTATAATATTCACTTATATCTAACCCATCAAAACCAACTAGCGAAATGTCTTTTCCAATTATTAATCCTGAATCCACAATAGCTTTTGCTACTCCTATAGCCATTGTATCTGCTGTTACAAATATTGCTGATATAGAATTTCTCTTTTCCCTTAAGTATTTTTTCATCATTTCATATGCTATTCTTGATGAATATCCTCCAACAAGAAGCTTTTGTGTATCAAACTGTATTCCAGCTTTATCTATAGCCTTTTTATACCCCTTCAATCTTGAATAACTCATTCCTAAGTCATTCCCTTCACCAATCATTACCGCTATATCTCTATGACCTAAGCTTATTAAATACTTTGTAGCTTTATATGCCGCTTCTTCATTATCTATACCTACTGTTGAATAAAGCCCCTTTCCTTTAGCAACTGTAGTATTAACAGAAGTTAATATTACTGGCACATCTAAAGCTTCCATTTCCTCTGGTGTAACATTTTCAAAGTTACCTCCAAGACATATTACCCCTTGAAGTCTTTTTTCCTTTATAAATGACCTTAATGTATCAAAATCATCATTAAAGGTATAATCATTTTGTTGTAATATCATAGTATACTTTGAAGCATCTATGATATTACCTATAACATTTAACATTTCAGAGAAAAATGGATTAAATACACCTTTTACTAATACTCCTATATTCATAGAATTATTTTGTTTTAAAATTCTGGCACTATTATTAGGGATATAATTGCTTTCTTTAATTATCCTGTTAACCTTTTCCCTAGTGCTTTCCTTAACATCAGGATGATTATTAATTACCCTAGATACTGTACTAACACCAACTCCAGCTAACCTTGCAACGTCCTTAATATTCATTTATTAAGCCTCCTAAAAGCATCCCTTTTTAAAACACCCTTGGTACCGTTCCCATAAACATATCATATAAAAATTCCTATTAAATAGGAATTTTTATATTTTTACTTATAATGTGCTAATATTTATCAAATGAGATTTTAAGTATTAACTATTAACCCTTTACTGAACCAGCTGTTAATCCACTAGCTATGAATTTTTGTAATGACATGAATATAATAACTATTGGTAATGATGCTAAGATAGCGTCCATTTTGCTTGGTCTTTAATGATTGCTGTTGTATAAATAATTTCACTATATGCATTTATGAATGCAAATAAGAATATTACAAGTAACATGTTCTTAATTAATGGTAAAATTATTTGAACGAATGTTTGGAAAGTAGTTGCTCCATCAACGTAAGCTGCTTCTACTAAGTCATCTGGGATACCATCCATATTACCTTTCATAAGCCATACATTATATGCACTACCACCACATTGAATTAATACAAGCCATATTAAACTATCCATACCATTAAATTTATAAACTATACTTAACATAGCTGGTAAAGCCATTGAAGTTGGGAACATTTGAAGTATTAATAAGAACATTAATCCTTTACTTCTTCCCTTAAATCTTATCTTAGAAAATGCAAAACCTGCTGGAATTGTTAATAACAATTGAACTACTGCTATTGTTGTACAAACCTTAAGTGAATTCCATAACCAAGTTGTAAATCCCATTTCTGTAAGAACCATCTTATAGTTATCTAAAGTAAATGTCTTTGGGAAAAGACTTGTAGTAAATGAATTACCCTTTATAACTGAAGTAGTAAATACAAGTAATATTGGGAATAATACAATTAAGATTAGTATCCATAAGCCAATTCTGCATAACCAAGCACTTGTTTTTTGTGCTGGTGTTAATCTATCTACATATGGTTCATATTTTATATCATTATTTTTAGACATCTGCATATTACTTTACCTCCTCAAATTGTCCAGATAACTTCATTTGTGCATAAGATATTGCTGCAAGTATTACGAATACTATGATTCCTAGTGCTGCTCCTGTTGCATATAATTCCTTTTTAACAGCGAATTTATATATAACTGAAGCCAAGATATCTGTTTTACCTGCGTAAACGCTTTCTCCAGCTGGATTACCATTTGTAATCAAGTATGCTGAACCGAAGTTATTAAAGTTGAATGAGAATGATGATATTAATAATGGATAAGCTGTGTTTGCTAATGATGGTAATGTAATCTTTACAAATTGAATTAATTTGTTAGCTCCATCAACATCAGCTGCTTCATAATAATCTTTAGGAATTGATGCTAAAGCTCCAAGACAAATATTCATCATGTAAGGGAATCCAAGCCATATGTTAACTAATATTAACCACATTCTTGCAAAGAAAGGATCTTCTAACCATAGAATTCTATTACTATCTGACATTATTCCTAATGAAACTAATATATTATTTATAGCACCTTCTGAACCATGTAATAAACCTTTCCAAGAAAGTATAGCAACTGTTACTGGAAGTGCCCATGGTAATATTAAAATAGCTTTATAAATTGCTCTTTCTTTAACATTTTCATTGTTTAAAAGTAATGCTGCTATAAGTCCAACTAAGAATGAACCTGCAGTTGATAAGAATGCAAACACTACTGTCCATAAAAATACTGGGAATAATGATGCTGAAAATTTACCATTAAATATTTGTAAGAAATTATCTATTCCTATGAATTTCCAAGTACCATTTAATCTGTTATCACCACAATAGTCTGTAAATGAGATGAATATAGTATATAATATTGGTAATACTGTAAATATAAATATTGCAATAGCTGCTGGTAATAAATAAGGTATTGCAATCTGTGTATTCTTCTTATTTTCTACTGCCATAGTAAAAAAGTCCCCTTTCAATAAATTATTAAACATATTATAAGCATTTTTCAGAAAAATAAGGAGGAGTTTTCTCCTCCTTTTTTAATTTACTTTATAAAATCTTATTCCATTTGATCCTTCATATCTTTAACGATCTTAGCTCCTGCTTCTTCTGGAGTTGCTTTTCCTTGAAGAACAGACTTAATTCCGTTAGCACCTGGATCCCACATGTATGAAACTTCTTTTACATTTGGTGTTGGAGTAGCAAATTTTGCTTGTTCAACGAATCCTGCCATTAATTCATTAGCCTTGAAGCTATCGCTTTCTATAACACTCTTAGCAACTGGAATTCTGTTTCCTTTTTCTAATAATATGTTAGCAACTTCTTCGCTAGATGTTAAGTACTTAAGTAATTCCCATGCAGTAGCCTTTTCCTTATCTCCTGCTTGAGAGTTAACAAATGCTGCTTGTACACCTAAGAATGGGCTTGGGTTCTTTCCATTTATTGTTGGAATAGGAGCAACCTTAAAGTTAACACCTGCTTCTTTCATTGTAGAAACATCCCATGGTCCTGAAATATAGAATGCACTATTACCAGCCTTAAAGTCATCTCTTGCCTTATCTCCACTTATATCAGCTGTCATTAATCCATCATCAACTAAGCTCTTCATGAATGTAAGACCCTTAATAGCACCATCATTTCCTAATCCGACATCAGATACATCAAGACCATCAGCAGTGCTCTTAAATACATATCCACCTTGAGCTGATAACATGCAGTAAGACATGTAGAAGTTAGTTATATCATATTCAAATCCTAACTTTTCATCCTTAGCCTTCTTAACTAAATCTTCCATAGTTGCTGGAACTTCTGGACACTTATCTGTATTGTAGAATAAAGCTACACATTCTTGAGCTATTGGAACTGCATAGTATTTTCCATCCCACTTACCAGCTGATAAACAAGATTCTGAAAGCTTAGATTCATCGATTACTCCGCTTGGAACTTCTTCTAAGTATCCTGCTTTTTGACCAGTTCCTAAGTTATCTGCTGAAATACCGAAGTATAAAGCTGGTCCTGAAGTACTCTTAGCTGCATCCATATAACCTTGCATATCGTTTTGGTCATTTTGGAAAGTAATAGTTACTCCATTATCTTTTCCCCATTGTTCTACTATTGGCTTTAAAGCTTCATGTTCAGCTTCTGTTAAGTGGTTCCATACTACTATTTCCTTAGCAAATTCTGTCTTTTCTGTTGTTCCTGAACTTGAAGAACCAGAATTTGAAGAACCTCCTTCATTATTGTCTCCACAGCCTACAAATACTGAAGCCATCATCATTGTAGCCATTGCAGCTGCTAAAACTTTTGTACGTTTACTCATCATATTAAATTCCTCCTCATATCTGTCCTTAAATATATATTAAATCTTAATTTTAAGATTCAATTCTAATTAAGTTTAACAATATAATTTCTTTATGGAATCTTGTCCTTCTTTATTAAATATTCGGCACCGTTTCCAACTTCATTTTTATTTTACTACCTCGTGCAAACATTTTCAAGTACTTTTTAAATTTTTTTAAATTTTTTTTAGTTTTTCTTCCTTAAAAAGTACAAATATAACTTTGAACAAGGCTGCCTGATTAAAATCTCTAATATCAAAACCTGTATATTTTTCTACTTTATCTAATCTATATATAAGAGTATTTCTGTGAATATATAACTCTTTTGCACCTTCACTCAGGTTCAAACCGCAATTAAAGAACTCTTCTATTGTCCTTATCATTTCATTATCAAGTTTAATAAAGCCATCATAGAATTTATTTATAAGTTCCTTCTTTTTCTTTTCATTTATATTATCAACCATTTCCTCAAATATAAGGTCATTTTCACCTAATATATTTGAGGAAATATTATATTTTTTAACCAGTTCTATTTTCTTCATAGAATTTTTTAAGACATTTCCTAAATCAGTATATTTTTCTATATTCCAATAACTTATAATAATTCTTCCACTTATATCAGATGTTATTGTTTCTAAAAGACTTTCTGCATGTTCATAAATATCATCTAATACTCCTAATACAAGGATATTTCCTTCATATTCCATAACAATAGTTTCTTCCTGGCTATAACCACTTTGAACAATTGAAAAAACCTCTTCAAAGCTTTTTTCTGTATAGATATAAAGCATTTGAAACTCATTCATAAGAAATGGATAAACTCTTCTTAATTCATCCTCTTCAATACTTTTTTCATTTATAAGTTCTAAAATAATATTAAGCTTTCTATTATTAAAAGTTTTAATATTTGTCACTATAGCACTTGATAAAAGAGGTAAAGCCCTTTCATCTTCCTTAGCTATTTGTAATATAAATTCCTCATTAGATAATTTTAGTGTAGTCTGCACATATCCATTTTCTATAGAAAAACTTGGAGATGTATAAATGTCTCCTACTAATTTCTTTAACTTAAAAGGAATCTTAGCTATTTCCTCAATCTCCTTCATAAGTTTAACCAGCATATTCATATACACACCTCTCAAATAAATTTTTAAAATTATGCTAATCTTACTTCTGTTTCCTTATCAAATACATGTATCTTAGTTGGGTCAACATGAACTCTTGCTTTATCTCCAACCTTTAATGCAGTTGTTCCATTAACTCTTAAAGTTATGTTGCTTCCTGCATTTTTAGTATAAATATAACTTTCAGCACCCATTAATTCAACAACTTCTACTCTTACTTCAATTACTTCATCTGGCTTTTCGTCTATTAATTCTTCGTCATCACTTAAGTTTTCTGGTCTAATACCAAATGTTACAACCTTATCTCTTAATAAAGCTTCATTTAACTTAGTTGCTTTTTCTTCTGGTAAAAGAATCTTTTCTCCATCAAAAGTAGCATAAACTTTACCACCTTCAAAAGCTAACTTACCATCTATAAAGTTCATTTGAGGGCTTCCTATAAAGCTTGCAACGAACTTATTAGTTGGGTAATTGTAGATGTTTTGTGGAGTATCAACTTGTTGTACAATACCAGCCTTCATAACAACTATTCTTGTACCCATTGTCATAGCTTCTGTTTGGTCATGTGTTACATATATGAAAGTAGTTTGTAATTTGTGATGTAACTTAGAAATTTCAGTTCTCATTTGAACTCTTAACTTAGCATCTAAGTTTGATAAAGGTTCGTCCATTAAGAATACCTTAGCATCTCTTACTATAGCTCTTCCTAACGCAACTCTTTGTCTTTGTCCTCCTGATAAAGCTTTTGGCTTTCTTTCTAATAAATGTTCTATTTCAAGTGCTCTAGCAGCTTCTGTAACCTTCTTTTCTATTTCTGCTTTTGGAACTTTTCTTAACTTTAATGCAAATGCCATGTTATCAAAAACTGACATATGTGGGTATAACGCATAGCTTTGGAAAACCATTGCTATATCTCTGTTCTTTGGTTCTACATCATTTACTAGTTTGTCCCCTATATATAATTCACCTTTTGAAATTGTTTCTAATCCTGCTATCATTCTTAATGTAGTTGACTTACCACATCCTGATGGTCCTACGAATACGATAAATTCCTTATCTGCTATTTCTAGATTAAAATCCTTAACTGCACATACATCCCCTGGATATATTTTGTAAATTCCTCTCAATGAAAGACTTGCCATATTTAATTTCCTCCTTAATTTTCACTTTAAATATTTATTTTTCTTTGAATCTTTTTATAAGACTATTATAACCTCTGGTATGGTTTACAGCCATTGATAAAGATTACAAAGAATACTTTAGTTTTTTGTGAAAATTTCTAAATTTTAATATGCTCTTAATGCATCTATGCTTTCAAGGCTTAAACCTGTTCCTTTTATAATTATCTCTATTGGTATATTCATATGTAATAAATTCCTTACTATTATGTTAACTCCACTGTTATCTATAAATCTTCCTATTTCTTCTATAGAAAGACCAGAAGCTTCTGATATTAGTTCTATAGAAACATTCATTTTTAAAAGATTTCTTATTATCTCTCCAATTTTTCCTTGCTCAATCTCTAGCTCATCAAGTTTTTCAGAATTTATTATAATGTCTGCAACTTTTTTAAGTTTTAATCCTGTAACCTGAACAATGCTTTCAATAGGAAAATCAAGCTCCCACATTTTCTTTACTATAGATGAAAAAATTTCATTTTCTCTAATACGTATTAAAGCATTAATGGGCATATCCACTGCTTTTGATATATCTTCTATTTCCATATTGGTGCTTATTAATTCACTTACTACTTTTTTATATTTTGGAGTAATCTTGTGTTGCTCAGGTATAGGCTCAAATTTAATTTCTTTGTTTTGTGAAATTTTTTCATTTTTTATGACTTGAAATTTATTTTTTTTAACTTCTTCTTTTGTTTCTTCATCAACAATTAATTCTTCATTTGAAATATTTTCTTGCTCTTTCACTACTTCTTCTTGCTTAATATCATTCTTCTCTAAAGCCTTATTAATTACTATTGTTTTTTGGCTACTTTTTTTATTTTTCATAAAAGGATTTAAAATTTTGTCTTTTAACTTTAATACTTTTTTATTAAGTTGTCTCTTCTTCACAATATATATTCCCCCCTAAACTACAATAGAAATTTTTCTTTGGTTATATGGCTATTTTACCCTCTCTTTATATAATATTTTTTAACTAATATAACCATTGCTTCCATAGATATAACCATTACTACTGCTAAAACTACTGCCTGTATATATATTGGATCTTCTGTTTTTATTATTTCCTTATTTTGTGATGACTCTTTATTTGTTATATTTGTATTTGTATTTTCTTTTTCTTTTTCATATTCTTCTTTGCTTAAAGATGACTTATATACTCTTGGATTAAATATATATGTATATCTTTCAACTATGCCATTATCATTAGGAGTTTCTCCTCCTTCTATTGAAATACTCATTTTAAAGCTTACATAAGTATTTAATCTTAAATAAACATTAGTAACTCTAAGCTTTAACCCCTTTACCTCACTTAGCTTTCCAGAAAAAATATCTGCCTTTCCATATTTTTTATCATCCATAATTATTTTTACATTGTAATTGCTAACAATACCCTTCTCTATGGCTTCTTCTAAGGTATAATTTTCTCCTAAGCTTGTATTTTTTATGTAGCTATCATCAAACTCAATATAATCTATATATCCTTCCTCATTCCATGTATTATTTACTGTAAACTCATAATCCTTTCCATTTACAGGACACCAAAACTCTTCTCCTCCAAGGTCTTGGTCTTCATCAGCCATAATATTTATATAAGGAATACATATAAGAGAACTTATTAATGCAAAACATAGAAAAAAAACCATTCCTATATATCTTACTTTCTTCATAAAACTTCCTCCATCACCCATTAATATTCTTTATTATAACATATGACTTACTTTTTTATAAACCTTATTATTAATTCTAACAATTTATTAATTAATAAAACTTCTTTATAATCTAAAAAAATGTGCAAACATTATGTCTGCACATTTTTTATAACTATTTAACAGTTCCAAAATCTATAGATATAACATCTGTCTTTTTCAATGTTTCTACTTCTATAACAGATACAACATCTATTGGTAGATTTACAATTTCTGAAACTTCTTCTTGTGCCAAGCCCATTTGCAATAAATTCTTTGCTATTTCAACTATATCATCATTACCCTTAAGCTTCATGATTCTACTTATAGCTAAACCAGTTGCTTCTGCAATATACTTAGAAGATATCTTCATCTCTATTAAATTCTTTGCTATAGCTTCCATTTCTATATCTTCTTTAACTGTTCTAATCTCTTCTAATGTAAGACCAGTTGCTTTTATTATATTTGCCATAGGCATTTGCATAGTTAATAAGTTTCTAACTACATCTGCTACTGTATTTTCTTCATAGTCTTCATAATTTACTGGTTCTTCTAAAACATAAGCTTTAACTTCTCCAACTGTTAATGCAGTTGCATGAGCTATGTCTTCATAAGACATTCCCATAGAATAAAGATTTTTAGCTATTGAAATAACTCTATATTGTTCTTTTATCCTTTCAACTCTTGTTACCTTTAATCCAGTAGCTTGAGCTATTTTTTCTAATGACATATTGGCATCTATAAGTTTTCTAGCTATATTTAATATTCTCTCATCTTCCCAATTTTCATCAAATTGAACTGGCTTTTCTTCAGAGATTATTTCCTTTAATCTTTCTTCACTTAATCCAGTTGCAAGTACAACCTCATCCATTGCCATATTCATATCTAATAAATTCTTTGCTATAGTAACAACTCTATCTGCATCCTTAAGTCTATTTACTTTTTCTAATGCAATTCCAGTAGCCTTTACAATATCCTCTGAGGTGATATTTATTCCAGCTAATGTTCTTATAAGCTTTAAAGTTCTATCATTTTTAGGCTTTGGATGTTTCTTTTCTTCCACTTCTATCTTCTTTGGTACCTCAAAAGGATTTAAACCTTGATTAGAAGTTCCTTGCTGTTCAATTTGAGCTTGTTGATTTAATTGATTTGGCTCTTGTTGCTGTTGCATAAAAGGATTTTGTTGTCCATATGGATTATTGTTTTGATACATATATCCATTTGGCTGTTGTACATATGCATTTTGTTGAGAATTAATATCTTGTCCAACATTCTGTATATACCCATTTTGTTGAGAATTAACATCTTGTCCAGCATAAATATTTGGTTGTTGTACATATCCATTCTGCTGCATATATCCATTTGGAACAAATCCATTTTGCATTCCTTGTCCTGCTTGCATATTGTTTTGAAGATTTACTGCATTTTCAGTTACTTTTGATGCTTTTGTAATATTTTTATTTTCTTCTAAAGCATCTTCAAGCTTCTTATTCATATCCTCAATTTCTTTCTTTCTTGCTTCATCTAAAAGCTTTTGAGCATCTAAAATTCTCTTCTTTTCTTCTCTAAGCTTAGTAAGTTCTGCTATTAAGTCTACTCTGTCATCATTATCATCTACTATAGGCTCTGCCTTTACAGGCTTTTTCTCTTCATGAATAACAGCTTTTTCTTTAGGAATTTCTGCTTCATTCCTTACAACACTTTGAGGAATTGTTTCTATTTCTTCTTCTACAGGCTCTTTTTGTACCTTCTTAGGTAAATTAAAAGGAAGCTTTTTCTTTTTAGGAGCTTCTTCTACAGCTGGCTTTGCTTGCTGTACTTCCTCCTCTTTCTCTTCATTTTCATCCCTCTTAGGTTCAGTTATCTCCCAGAATATAACTGCTAATATAAGACCAACTATTAATATAATACCTGTTGTTGATGACAAGAACTTCATTACATAACCTAACTTAGGTATTGTAAGAATATGCTTACCCAAAATATCATCCTTTGTTATAGGATCATCAGCATTAGTGTTACTTGCAGAAATACCTTGTGTAATAACTTGGTCTCCATCAATACTTATAATTTGGTGAGTAACTCTTTCCTTGTCTCCTGAATCTGTTGTACGAACATAAGTAACAACATCTCCAACCTTATAACTATCTTTGTTCTTTTTGATTACTGTAATATAATCTCCAGGCTTAATCTCTGGCTCCATTGATCCAGTTAATACTACTTCATTCATATAATGAGATATACTATAAATAGTTGAATTATTCGCTGAAAGATTACCTATCAAAACATAGCCTAAAACTATACAAATTAAAACAAACCCAATGTTTTTTACTATAGCCATTGCATTTTTAGAATTTTTACCCTGTGCTATTGCCATGTTTTCTTTCCCCCCTTTTATAATCTGTCCTCATTATACCACATATTTACATGGGATTGAATACGTTTCGACTTTTTTTCAAAAAAATTTTTAAGAAATTTGTTTCTTTTCTTTGTTTTATGCTATTTAGCAATATTTATTCTACATAAGATTACACTTATAATCATTCTTTTTTTACTCAAAATTTAACTATTATGGCATCACATCACTAAAAGTAACATTGTCAATATACATAATACCCTTTGCCCAATAACCTATCCATATACAAGTTATAGAATTAAAATCAAAACTTTCAGGCTTCCATATTCCATTTTCTTTATTTGTATTCTTTTGAAGACTTAATAAATCCACACAAATAGTTTTCCATTGTCCACTACTTATTTCATTATCATATTTAGAAGAATCTGCTGTGAAATTTTCACACCAACCAGCTATTTGTCTTCCTTCAGAATCTCTTAATGCAACAAAAGGTGAACCCTTTGACCCTTCTGTTTCATTAAATATATCAAAAATTAAATACTTATTTTCATAAGAAGATAAATTTAAATTTTCACCATCATACATTATTTTTGTTCTAAAATCCTCTGGTTTATTATTATAAGAATTTTTTAAATATACCTTTAAAACATTTGAATGATTCTGATTAATCATAACTCCCTCTTGAACAAAAGCAAAATTATTTCCTTCAATACACTCTATCTTACTAGAATCAGTCCATGAATTAAAAAGAATTCCTTCATAAATTTGTTTATCCTCTTGTACGCCTTCATCTTCTTTTTCGCTCTTCTCTTTTTCATTCTCTTGATTTTTATCATCATCTATTGTACTAGATTCAGGTTCTAAATTACTTTCTTCAGTACTTTGAACCTCAGTTAAAGTTTCAGTTGAAATTGCTACTTTATTTCCTAAAAAATTTTCATCTTTTATAAATTTATCATAAACAAAAGCTCCTAATCCTAAAAGAATTCCCATTATTACAACAAAATTTATTATAGAAAATACCTTCCCTGTTTTTTCTATTGGATCATTTTTATATGTTTTAAACACCTCTTTAGGATAAGAATTTATCATTACTACAACAGAAATAAGCATAAAAATTAAAGATATTCCTAAAAACATCAATCCAGTTTTTAATCTTTCAAAAAAAGATAAATAAGTAATACTCATCATAACAAGACCTGGCAATACTGTAATAGTATTAAGAGTAATCTTTTTTCTTCTATTCATATTATTTATAGCTACTCTATCATAAATTCTCAATATAATAACTATAGCAAGAGTTGCCGCTGAAATTATGTACGCTATTTCTAAATTTAACATATCAAGCTTGGTGTCATATAAAAAGCTTGACATAGTAATACTTATCATTATAAAAGTAATCATAAACCTAAGCATATCTACAATATTAAGCTTTCTATGCCTCATGTTTTTTCCAATAACAAAATGCTTAATTAATAAAAACGCTATACAAATTACTGATAAAACCAAAAAAGCTATAGAAAAATAATTAACCCCATCCTTAAACACATAAAAGCCAAACCCTGCTGCTCCACTCATAATTAGAAACATAATCAATAATAAAATCACTTGAAATACCATAAAAATCCCCTTTTGTTAAGTAAAATACTTCTAAATTTTTCTAATTAAAATGACACTAGATTTTTCACTAGTACCTTTATCACTTACTATTGTGTACAAATAAATATTTTATTTGTAGTGAACCAATACATAGGTTTTGTATCAAAAGTATATGTCATTGGATCATCTTGATTAATATCATTTCTAATTTGTAAAGCCATATTTTCTGTATCATTTCTATCTTCAAGAATCCATCTGTACCAATTACTATTAATATCTAAAACTCCTTTAGATAAATATAGAGCTTCATGTTCAGAAGGCATATCATAATTACTATTATAATGGGAACTTCCATTACCATTATTAACATCTGGAACACTGGTTTCTTTATAAAGTTTAAAATTTTCATCAAAATTTATTAAATTGCCACTTGTATTTGATGGTTTCTCTATATAAACCTGAGAAGTTTTTTCATTTCCTAAAGTCAAAGAATATCCAGTAGTTTTATTAATATCATCTATTTTTGTAATACTTTCCTCATGAATAGATGACTTCAATACAAATTCATACTCTTTTCCTTCTGTTAATAAAGCTTTTATTTCAAAGTCACTACTTTCTTTTTGAATTCCATAAATTCCTTTAATTTTTTCACTATTTTTTTCTCTTAATAATACTGTTGCACCATCAGCTGGAATATTTTTTGCATTTGTTACAGTTCCCTTATATATCTTTGCTTTTTGTTCTTCTGGATTTATTGAGGGATTATAATATTTAGAAATATAATCTTCAATGCTACCTCCATCTTCACTCCAGCCTGGATTATTTTCTTGAGTAGACCTTGCTATAAGTTTACTCCAAAATTGTGTATAAAAATCTTCTGATGCATTAGGATAAATTCCATTTTTAGAATTTACTTTTACATTATAAGAAATTCTATACTTGTTATTTCCACCTAACTGAATAAATTTACTTACATATGTTACTTCTGTTCCATTTACAACTAAGCTCTTAGCATTGCTTATTTCTTTACCATCTTCATTTTTAGGATTTTCTAAAGGAACCTCTTCCCAAGTATCTGTACTTTTTATATATTGTTCTAATTTCAAATTAACATTAAATTTTTCTGAATCATCTATTATTAATGGTTGTTTCTCTAGATCAAAATCCCAAGAAATACTTTCACCTTCTGAAACAACTTTATTAAATGTCTTAGTTTGTGAAGAATATTTTCCACTTTGACTTGAAACTGTAACTGATATAACCCCTGGTGATGTAATAAGAGTATAACTTCCATCTGGATTTATTGTTGCACTTCTTCCATCTGCTCCTGTTATTCTTATTTCTTTTAAGTCACTACTAGTTAAAGAAGCACCATCACTTGTAATTTTTCCTGTAATCTTAGCTCCATTTTCTTCTGATAATGAACCTGGATTTTTATTAACTGTTAATTTTGCAAAATCTATTGCATAACTATCTCCAGTTGTTCCAAAACTATTATCATCTATTTTAAACTTCAATCCATTTTCTAAGCCACTTGCTTTTTTAATAATATTTAATAAACGATTTGGTAAATTAAAAGTCATACTATATCCTGAAGGTCCATCTAAAACTACATCATTAACTGTTGATGCCCATTCAGGCACTTCAAAATCTTTCCATGTTGAGCCATCCTTAACAGATAATGTGACTTTATATTTATTTTGACTTACTGCTGAAAACTCATCACTAGCAGTTTCTAAAGCTTGTCCACTTTGTATATCATCTATATATAAATAAATTTGTGCAGATGTTATATCCTCATTATCTTCAATTTTATCATATTTAAAAGTTAACTCCTCAACTGGTTGTATATACTTCCACTTTTTGTCTCCTATTTTGTAATCATCATCTGTTGTATAATCATTACCAAAAGTTCCTGTCATGGATCTATCAGTATAATAATCACACCATAATTGATGCCCTGAGTATAAATCTACACCATCACCACTATAATCTGATTCTAATTTTAATAAACGATATTTTGTTCTATTATAAGGATTATAACTTGCTTTTTTTGTATCTGTTAAAGCTTTCAAAGCATCCTTTGAATCTTTAGCTCCTGACACAGCCATTAATGTGTTATAAAATCCTGTTGATGCCATTTTTCTATCTGTTCCTGAAGCATCTATTTTGTCAAGACCTGTACTTGCTTTAAACTTATCCTTTTCTGGATAATCCTTATATGCAAGTTCTTTATTATCATAAGGATATATATCTACTGAAGCTGAATGGTCATATTTTTTTCCACTAAAAGGACTTACTGTTTGCTCAAAGCCTTGATAATATCCCTTTCCTAATTGAGTTAAATTGCAATTGTCTATATCTCCTACCATAACTTCAAAAGGTTCTGTAGGATTATTTACAGTTACTTTATTTGTATATGATGGTATATTACTATTTAAACCATATAAAACTGCTAAGTTAATTTTTGTAGTTAAATTTGTTTTTGTATTATCTAAATAAACATATTTATAATTTGTCGTTATTGAATTATCTTTTTCTCCTGAAACTTCAACTACATCATTTACTGCATTTATATCTTTACCATCAATATTCCAACTAGAAGGCTTATCTCCAAAGCTTAAATTTATTTCTCCATTTTTTATACTTAATTCTTTAGTTACTTCTTTAGACATTATATCATTTAAATTAAATTTACTATTAAAATAAGCTTGTGTAGAAGAAAAAGCTACTGAAGATATTAATATACAACTTAATAGAGTTAATACTTTTTTTCTCTTTATCAATTTTTCTCACCCCTTATTAGATATATTGACTTTTTTACTTACATATAAAGTATTTATCCACAGAATTAATTATTTAGTTATGCAATTAGCTAAGATATATACTTAATTTTACTTTTTAAAAATTGCATCATATGAAGAATTACTATTGCTCGCTTCTATTCCATATATAGCTGTAACATATTTAAAACTTCCATAATCATTATATATTCCTTGTGTACTCTTTATATTTTTACATATTATATAATAATGTGTAATTTCATCTTCAGAATATTTTAAATTAGTAATATTCTCTGTTTTATCTACTCTTTCTATATTTGTTTTATTTCCATAAATAAAGTCATTAACATAACTTTCATCCTCTAATTGTTCTATATTAAACTTAGGTGAAGCATATGTTGGACATTTTATTATACAAGAAACTGTATTATCCTTTGATTTAGGACTTCTTATTATATAACTATACCAACAATATCTATTATCCTCTCTTACCATCTTTGTTCCTTGATTTCCTGTTTTAGTTTCATCTTTTTCATCATAGTCTACACTCCAAGGTCCTGCTGGTTCTATTTTATTTCCAGAAGAATCTTCATACCATACGTATATATAAGGTGCTTGAAATGGAGAATTCACTCCATCATACTTATTTAAAAAATGAATTACTATATCTCCTAGCTGTGCTTCATAAAGACTATTTACAACATTATGATTATATTCACTAGTATCATCAGTAGTAGTTCCTCCAGATGGCTTTCCACTTGAACTACCATAATAATTTACCTTTAGTGGAACAATATCCAAACAAATTTCCTTGCCATTAGTAAAATAAGCCCAAGTTCCACTTAAAGATATTCCTACAAGTATACAAACAAATACCATTCCAAAAATCCTGATAGCCTCTTTTTTATCCAAGTTCTCTAATCTAGCTCTTACCTTAAATATATTCACTCTAGCTTTTATACTAATAATACTTATTAAAATTAAACTTGAAAATAAAATAGCTGCTATTAAAAATAACATTCCAAGCTTAAGATTATACAAAAAACCTCCACAGGTTAAACTCATTAAAATAAGAATTGAAAAAACTATAATTGCTCTTTTATTAAATGTACTTCCTGTTCCCAGAAATTTATTCATAACCTTTACAATATACTTCAATACAAATAAAAATAGTACTAATCCTGCTGATATTAAAAAAGATATTACTAAAAACTTCATTCCTTCCTTAAAATTATCCAAAAAATCAGAATATGTGATACCTATAATAATAAAAATAATTAAAACTATAAGCCCTGCCATAATTTTTTTATTACTTTTTTTATTCATTAAGTATCACCCCTACTTTTAATAATTTGTTTCTAAAATTGAATTAATATTATTATATAATAATATTAATTCTTAGTAAATATTTTTTGAATATTCTGATAATATATTAATCTAGGTACTCAGAGTAATGCTATTAACACCAAACCAGCTTAAATTGTGTATTTCTAAACAAATACTGCTATTATTTCTTTTCCATCATTATTGATTACTTCTTTCTTGTACTCTTTATCTTTGTTAAAGTTAAAAATTAATAAGTATCCTTTATTTTGTTCATTAATATCAATATAATCTGAAAGTTGCTTTAAACCTCTTTGGTGATATTTCTCACCACGCCATATTTTTAGCTCTATTATATATTTGTTGGAATTATATATTATAACTACATCTAATCTTTTTTCCTCTGATATTTGTACTTCTTTAAAATCAAAGCCTACTCCATTTATTATTGGCTTTATAAATGCTAAAAAGAGTAATCTTCCTTCCCTTTCTAAAAATACTTCATCTTTTTTACTATAGTTTTCTTTCATAAATTGTTGAAATCTTAGTAATATCTTTTCTACATTTAATCCATTTCCTTCAATAAAGTCACTTTTAAAATTATACTTTTCTAAAATGTTATTTGATACTTCTATTTTAGATGATAGATAATCATATATATATTGCTCATATATTCTATTGCTTATAGATACCTTATTATCCTTCTTAGATAGAATTCCAAATATTACACCTAAATTTATTATAGGATTACTTAAATTAAAGCTTATAATCTTTCCATCAATAACTATACTCTCAATAAGATTTTGAAGTTTATTATTATTTTCTATATTTTTTACCAAATCATCAAATAGAGTATTATTCTCATCTAATAAAAGTTTTATTGCCCTAATCATATTTTCTTCATTCCAAGAAGCTCCTAAATCTTCATCTATTATTTGACATATTCTACTTACTAAAAATGGATAACCACTTGTATAAAAATAAATAAACTCTGCTATTTTTGAAGTATCAAAATTTAAATTTTTATCATTTTTATACTCTTTAAGCATACCTTCTATTCCTTCTTCTGAAAGACTCATATCAACATTAAAAGGAACT
>CACZYK010000047.1 GCA_902785295.1 uncultured Clostridium sp. | reverse complement strand
GGCAATTAAATATCCATGAAAACACATTGCCCCACCACCAGATACTGTATGATTTGCATAGCCTCCTATTCCATTACCTATCATCCAAGAAAGCTCATTTCCCTCTTCAATTGTTCTCCAGAAACTTCTTCCATATTTATAAATTTCATTCATTTTTTAATCCCACCTTGCTTAACATTATAATTCATATAATACATTAAAATATTTACATTTTCTAAACATTTTCATTAAATTTATTATAACTAAATTTCTTTATGTTTTCTTGCATAATTTAGTTATAATATAGAATTATTATGTTAATGTAAATATATCCTAAAACATTAAAAAAGATTAACATATATCATTAGATATTGAAAAAACAAATGAAAGTTACTATATCTATTTAATGAATTTAGACCTTCTTTTATAAATTCCCATGTTTCCTTATAATTGCCCTTAACTGTAAAACTACTATTACTAATGAATTTTACAAATTCATTTGGATTATCAATATACTTATCTTCTAAACTTTCTGCTAAATTAACTTTTTCATCATCAGTTGCATTTTGTATATTATGTAATACATGTTCTAAGTTGCAAGACATGTAAAACATATAATAAGGTACACTATTTTTTCCTTTATATATTGATGACATACTACTTAAAATATTTAATATCCTTCTTTTCTTTTCATTTCTTTCTTGTATATTTTTAACATTATTAGTTTCTATATTTTTTTCATTATATATTATATTTATACTTTCATTTTTTATAATATTTTCATTAGGAATGTAAACTCCATCTGTATCTACAAGATGTATAACCATATCAATATCAGTCTTTAAAAATTTATCCTTTTGCATTGCAATTTTTATGCATTCACCTATTTTTTCACGAATATTTTCTGGTTTAGTAGAATTTTTTGTTGTTATATCTCCATCTACAATAGAAAAAACAATTTTTTTATTATCATATAATTCAGAGAGAATACCATTAAGTGCCTCTTTATCAGAAAATCCTTCTACTATAAATACAATTACCTTACTTTTGCTCATAATTTCCTGCTTTCCTAAAAGCTCTACTTATAGCATAACTTTTAGTCTTATTATATATTGGCTCATTTTGGCCTCCTAAGAATATTTCACGTAAATAGAAATCTCTTAAATTATTTGTTTTCTTAACATTTTTCATCTTAATATATCTATTATTAGGATTAGTTGTAGTGAAAATTATATCATTTTTATCTAAAACTTCTAATGCTCTAAGATTATGAGATGTAAATATCAATTGTCCTTCAGCCTTTTCTTTTAATACTCCTAAAAGCTCTCCAAGTAAAAATTCAAAAATACCTGAATCCATTTCATCTATTACAACACATATTTTTTCATTATTATACATTGCTATAAGTGCACTTAAAATAGAAATTATCTTTTTTATACCATCTGACTCATATTTTAATGGTATTTTTATATTTTCTCTTACTGAAAGCAATTCAAATACTTTTCTTACTGAAAGCAATTCAAATACTTTTCCTACATTCCCATTTTCCATAAGTTCTTCATTAATTTCTTTAGTTTCTATAGTAAGTCCTGGTATCAATGAGCTTAAAACTGTATTTATTTGTATAATAATTTTATCTAAAATATTAAATATATTTATCGGAACCCTATTAGTTTCAAATAAAGAAAAAGCTATTGTTCCTTGTGCAACCCCTTTGTCATTTTTTACCAAGAAGGAAAAGGGCATTATAGTTCCTAAATCAATATGTCCTAAATAATTATTTTTTATTACAAAAGATTTTAAACCAAAATTACATAAAGAATTAATTATATCAATAAATACTTTATTCTCATTCTCAAAGCTTTCTTTAAATAATTTAATACATCTTTTGCTAAAAATAAAAGATGTACTATTTTCCTTTGCTAATTCTTTAGCAACAATTAACTCTGTTTTATTTATACTATTATTATTCACAATTAGATTATAGTTTTTAAGAGGTTTAAATATAGTTTTGTCATTCATATTAAATTCAATAATACTTTTTGTTGATAATATTTTTTTATTAGCAACATCTATTTCAGAATATTTTATAATTTCTTCTAAAACTTCAATCTTATCTTCTTCTTCATTATATGTTAACTTAAAACCATATTTAACAATATACTTATTTTTATCTATCTTAATTAAAAAGGTAAATTTTAATCTGCAATATTTCTTATCATATGATATTAAATTTCTTATACTATTACTAAGTTCTTGTCCTAACAAAACTGATTTTAAAATATCAATTGCTTCAACTAAACTTGTTTTTCCAGAACCATTTTGCCCATATAAACCAACTATATCAGAGTTATGTGAATCTTGAAAAAAATCCTTTTTTTATAACTTTCAAATGTTATTACTCCATTTAATACATTTTTAAAGTTTTCAACTTCAATTTCTTGAATTCTTACTACACTATCCAATTTCATCTCCTATAATCTATAATATCATTTTACATTTAACTTTATAACTAAACATATTATTTTAAGTTAAGCTTATAAATTTTTCTATATTATCTTCTATAAGCTTTAATGAGTTTCTCCAAAATTCCACATTATGAATATCTATTCCCATAACCTTAGCTACATCTTCAAGTTTATTTTTTCCTGTTATAGAAAGAAGTTTTTCATAATCTTTTACAAAGGAATCTCCTCTTTTTAAGTATTCTGCATATAATCCTTTTGAAAATAATAATCCAAAGGCATATGGATAATTATAAAAATTATAATCAGCATCATAATAGTGAGGTTTCCAAAGCCACATATAAGGATGTAAAAAGTTTTGGTCTAAGCCATCACCATAAGCTTCTTTTTGTGCATCAATCATAAGATTTTTAATTTCTTCTACTGATAATGCACATTCTTTTCTCTTTTCAAACAAATTCTTTTCAAATATAAATCTTGAATATATATCAACTATAACTTGAGTATCATCACATATTTCTGTTTCTAATATTGCTAAAGCTTCTTTTTTGCTAGCGTTTTTTATTGTAGCATTTTTTATTATAGTTTCACAAAATGTTGAAGCTGTTTCTGCTATTGGCATTGGATAATCAAAGTTTAATATTTTTTCATTTTTTAAACATTCTCCATGAAAACCATGCCCTAATTCATGTGCCATAGTAACTACATCACTAAAACTTCCTCCAAAGTTTAATAAGAATCTACTTTCACCTATATAATGAATATTTTCACAAAATGCTCCACCTACTTTTCCTTCTTTAGGCATAACATCTATCCACCTATTATCAATAGCTTTTCTTGCATAGTTTCCTAAACTTTCACTAAAACTTCTAAAGTTTTTTTCAACAAAATTTCCTGCTTCTTCATAGGAAAACTTCATATCACAATCAACTATAGGAGCGTATAAATCATAAAAAGGAAGACCATTTTTGTGTCCTAAAAGCTCTCCTTTTTTTCTTAAATACTTTCTAAATACAGGTAAGCTTTCCTTCATTGCAGAAAGCATTGCATTTAAAGATTCTTCATCCATTCTAGATTCTAAAAGAGTCATTTGAAGAGGAGATTTATATCCTCTTATATTAGAAATTGTTAAAACTTCACCCTTTATTCCATTTAAAGCAGCTGCTACTCCCTCTTCAATCTTTTTATATGATTTTATTTCTGCTTCATAGGCACTTTTTCTTACATTTTCATCTTTATCATAAGCCATATTTAAAACTACTGTAAGAGGTTCTTCTTTTCCATTGATATCCACCATTAAATTTGAAACTAAATTATCCTTAAGCTTTTCCCATGCACTAGAACCTGTATTTTTCATATTGGATATAATATTTTCTTCTTTTTCACTTAATATGTACTTGCCCTTCTCAACAATTTCACTAAATAAAAATTTATACTCTTTAAGAATATTTGATTTTTCTATAATGCAATCTAAGTTATCTATAGAACTAATCCACTTTTCAACCTTTGCAAATGTCTCAACAACTTCTGTAAGCTTTTTTTCTATTATATCAGAGTATCTTAATGCTTCTTTATCTTTAGTATTTACACTTAAACTAAGATTTATAAAAATCTCAAGTTTATTAGATAATTCTTCAAAATCAGAACGTTTTTCTATATATTCCTCAAGCTTTTTTACATGAGAATCCTTTCTTCTTAAAATAGATGCCCCCCAAGAATTTATATCTTTTATACATTCATCTAATTTATTAATATCATTTTTGAATTCTTCATCATCAAATGATTTATATATTTCATCTAAACTCCAATTTAAATTTATTTCTTTCATATTACTTTTCACACACTTTCTCATATTTAATAAAGGTACTCCTGTCTTAACAGATTTTTTTAATTCTCCATTTCTAGAGAATCCAAGTTTCTCATAAAATTCAATAGCATCTTCTCTTGAATTTAACTCAACAAAATCTATTTTTAATTTTTCAGATTCTTTTACTAATATATTTATAACACCAGAACCTATTTTTAAATTTCTATAACCTTTTGCAACTGCAACCTGAGATATCATCCCTATGTTATTTTCAACAAACAATCTAGCATGACCAACTACTTTTGAGTCATAAATGGCTATTATATGTATGCCATTATTTTGTTTTTCTGCTAATATAGTTTCCTTTGAATAATTATAATCTTTAAAAAGTTCCTCATATACAAGGTCTATAGTCTCATCATAAAATTTTGATTTTTTATTTATAAATAGCCATTTAATATCTTTATTCATCTTAAAACCTCAGTTGTTTTTTATTTTCATATACATTTTACACTAAGCTATGTAAAGAATAAAGTTTTATTCATTCTTAAGAATATACTTTCCCTTTTAAATTAAGTTTATACTATGAAAAATTCTTATAAAATAAAAATTTTTCTATTATAAATTGTTTTATTTAATTATTTATATATTTTTTCATTTACAACTTATTTTTAATGCTTTTTTAATATTTTTATAGATTATAATTTTAAAATAAGTTGATATTTTAAAATTTAATGGATATATTATTAGTATATAAATAATTTTTGAGGTGTATATAATGAAATCAAGAGATATTTATTTAAACAAGTTAATAACCTTTAAAGATAAACCATTAATTAAAGTTATTACTGGAATAAGACGTTGTGGGAAATCTACTCTTTTAGATTTGTTTGAAGAATACTTATTAAATACTGGTATAAAAAAAGAAAATATTATACACATGAATTTTGAAGACTTAACATATGATGAAATTAAAGATTACAAAGATTTAAATAAATACATTAAAGAAAAAATTTTAGATAATGATAAAAAATATATTATTTTAGACGAAATTCAACAAGTAAGTAATTGGGAAAAAGCCATCAATTCCTTTCTTGTTACGCTTAATTGTGACATATACATTACTGGTTCAAATGCTTATTTATTATCATCTGAAATATCTACACTTTTATCAGGGCGTTATGTTGAAATAAAAATGCTTCCTCTATCTTTTAAAGAATACTTAGATTTTAATGATTATAATACAAAAGAAAATTTAGAAGAACATTTTAATGATTACTTATTATATGGGGGACTTCCTATAGTTTCATATGTTCATGATAAATCAGCAATTAGGAATATACTTTCAGGAGTATTTAATACAGTTATCATTAAAGATGTTGCTAAACGTAATTCTATAAGAGATATTACCTTATTAGAAAATTTAATTCGTTATATAGCTCAAAATATAGGTAGCCCTATATCCTCAAGAAATATTAGCAATTATCTAAATAGTGCTGGACGCAAAACTTCTACTGAAACAATTGATAATTATTTAAAAATGCTTGAAAATGCATTCGTAATATATAAAGCTAATAGATTTGATATTAAAGGAAAAATGTATTTAAAAACTTTAGAGAAATATTATATTGTAGATACTGGAATTAGGAATGAATTATTAAGCTTTAAAGATGGAGATTATGGTCATATGCTTGAAAATTTAGTATATCTTGAATTATTAAGAAGAGGATATGATGTATCAGTTGGTAAAATAGATAATCTTGAGATAGACTTTGTTGCTCAAAATTATGATGAAAAAATATATTATCAAGTAAGTGCAAGCATATTAGATGAAAATACTAAAAAAAGAGAATTAAATCCTTTTGATCATATTCCAGACCACTATGAAAAAGTTATTCTTACAATGGATAGAACTCCAATTAAAGATTTTAATGGAATAAAAAATATAAATATAATTGACTTTTTATTACAATAGCAAGCTATACAAGGAGCTATTAAATTAATTAATACAATAGCTCCTTGTAATAAACTTTCTAGCATTTTCTTTTTTCTTTATAAACTAAGAATATTCCTATAGAAACTAATATTAAAGCAATCAAAATTTTCACATTAAATATATCATCACCAAGCACAATTGCAGATAAAATACTTCCAAACACAGGAATAAGAAAATTAAATACACATATTGTACTTACCTTATTGTATTTTAAAAGTTGTGTCCAAATAGCAAAGGCTACTGATGATATTAATGCCATATATATTAAAAGAAGTGATGATTTTATTGTAAAACCTGTTAAATTTCCTCCAAAAACTAAACCTAATACAATTAATATAATACCTCCTATAAAAAGTTGGTATCCTGTGACAATTGAAGCATCTTTATTTCTAGTCACTTTTTTGCTATAAATTGAAGATATAGAAAGCATAAGAGCAGATAGCATTATAAAACCTTCTCCTTTAAATTTAAAGGAAGTTTCCATTAAATTACTTCCATCTAAATTAACTACAATTACTCCTAAAAATCCAATAATACAACCAACAATTTTATTAAAATCTATCTTATCATTTTTATATATAAAATGAGCTAATATTATGCTAAAAAATGTTCCTGTACCATTTATTATTGAGCCTCTCACTCCTGTTGTATATGCCATTCCTATGTAAAAAAATATATATTGTAGTGTTGTTTGTATTATTCCAAGCACTACAAATTCCTTTGTATCAGTTTTTGAAAAAGAAAATAATTTTTTTCCTAATGCTACTTGGCTTATAAGTACAAAAATTCCTGCCATAGCAAATCTAATCCCTGCAAAAATTAACTTTGTGGAAATGTCTTCTCCTGGAATGTTGAACATAGAATAACCAATCTTTACAGCTGGGAAAGCACTCCCCCACAATGCACAACATATAGCTGCTAAAAATACAATATTCTTTCTGTTTGTATAAAATTTTGTTTTGTCCATTTTTCTATTCTCCTATTTTAAATAAATCTTCTACTATAATACCATAATTACATAAAATTCTATATTTTAATATCATTTTTCATAATTCTTCAAAAATAATCATCAGTTACTATTAAGAATTTTCTAAAAATTTAGTTGACAAATCAATCCATTTAATAATATAATTGTATCACAGATGAATAATAACAAGCCTTGATTAGGAGGAGTATACTTATTTTTGAAACAAAGAGAGGAAATGCAAGGTGTAAATTTCCATGATAAAGAAGTAGAATGTAGCCTAGGAGCTTTTAATAGAAATCATTTTTGAAAGTAGAATTAAACGGAGTACCTACCGTTAAAAGGGTAATAATATCGATAAATTTTATCTGTATTATAATGAGTGTGTATTTTTTAATGCAAATTTAGGTGGTACCGCGATGATTTTTTCTTCGTCCTATTGTTTCAGGATGGAGATTTTTTTATATTATTTTAGGGGAGTGAAAATATGAAATATAATGGTGCTGAAATCGTTGTTAAATTACTTGAAAATCAAGGAGTAGAATATATTGCAGGAATCCCTGGAGGATTTAATCTCCCAATATATGATGCTTTATACTATAGTAAAATTACTCATATTCTAGCTAGGCATGAACAAGGGGCAGCCTTTATAGCTCAAGGAATATCTAGAACCACAAATAAAGTAGGTGTTTGTATGGCAACCTCTGGTCCTGGTGCAACAAACTTGCTTACTGCTATTGCTGATGCAAAGCTTGATTCAATTCCTTTAGTAGCAATAACTGGTCAAGTTCCTCTTTCTGCTATAGGTACGGATGCCTTCCAAGAAGTTGATGCTTATGGATTAACTATTCCTATAACAAAGCACAATTTTCTTGTAAGAAATACTGAAGATTTATTTACTATAATTCCAGAAGCCTTTAAAATAGCTCAAGAAGGAAGACCAGGACCTGTACTTATTGATATCCCTAAGGATGTTCAAACAAAGATAATTGAAATTGATGATTTTCCTTCATTTGCTGAAGCTATGCACAAAAAAAAGAAAGCAGAACTTAAAAAATATGCTTTAAAGGATATTGCAGATGTAATAAATAAATCTAAAAAGCCTATAATATTTGCTGGTGGTGGAATAACTAGCTCTCACTCAAATGATGATTTATATAATTTTGCTAAAAAGAGTAATATTCCTGTTACTTTAAGTCTTATGGGAATTGGAGCTTTTCCTCATGATGATGAATTAAGCCTTGGTATGCTTGGTATGCATGGTGCTCCTTATACAAATTATTTAATCAATGAAGCAGATTTAATAATTGCTTTAGGAGTAAGATTTGATGATAGAGCTACTGGAAATGTAAAAGAATTTTGTCCTAATGCCAAAATAATTCATGTAGATATTGATGCATCTGAAATAAATAAAATAAAACCTAGCAATATATCAATGGTAGCTGATGTAAAAGAATTTTTAGTAGAAGTTTTACCATATATAGAAAAAAGACTTAGAACTCAATGGTTAAACAAAGTTAAAGAATACAAAATTAAATATCCTTTACCATCATATAATAATCCACTACACCCAGCAAATATTATACCTTTTATTGCATCAAAAGTTCCTAAAGATACTATAGTTGCTACTGATGTAGGAGAGCATCAAATGTGGACAGCTCAAAGATATCCAATAAATAAACCAAAGACTTTCTTGACTTCTGGTGGTTTAGGAACAATGGGATTTGGTTTGCCAGTAGCTATTGGAGCAGCTTTAGCTAATAAAGATAAGGAAATTTTATGCTTTAGTGGAGATGGTTCAATACTTATGAACATTCAAGAGCTTGCAACTCTTGCGGACTTTGGATTAAATGTTAAAGTAATAATTTTAAATAATAATCATCTTGGGCTTGTTCGTCAACAACAAGAACTATTTTACAATAAACACTATATAGCATCACGCTTTATATCAAATCCTGATTTTAAATTAATAGCTCAAGGATTTGGAATAAAAAGTTGTGATTTAGGAACTGAAGAAAATCCTTTAGATAAATTAGAAGAATTACTTAAAACTCCTGGTCCATGTGTAATTAACTTACCAGTTCCAGCTATGGAAAAAGTTTTACCAATGGTTGCTCCTGGAGGCTCAAATACAGAAATGATAGGTGGTGTAGTATATAATGATTAATACAGATTTTTTTATTATAGAATTACTTGTTAGAAATCATCCTGGTGTAATGAGTCATATTACTGGACTTTTTGCAAGAAGAGCTTTTAACTTAGAAGCCATATTATGTTCTCAAACTGGTGATGGTAGCACTAGTAAAATGTTCTTGCTAGTAGAAAATAACTCTGCTTTAGACCAAGTTATAAAGCAACTTGAAAAACTTTATGATGTATTAAAAGTATCTGTTCATTGTGATTATGATAAATCAGTTTTTGAAAATCTAGATGATGTATTAAAAATAAGGTAATACTAAAATGTAAATTATTAAACTTAATAATTTATCCAAATTTTATTTATAATCTTCTGATATTAAAAAATGAGCTTTACACAAATAAATATAAAACAATATGTAAATTTCAAAATTATTTTATATTTTTTGTGTAATAGCTCAATTTTTAATTTTAAAAGGTCAGTTAAGGTCAAATAAAACATGTTGCTTATTTTTTCTTTCTAAAAATTTTACTTACTACTAACTTTATGTATTTTCATTTTCCTTAATAAGCTTTTTTAATTTATTTTGAACTAACCATAATTTTTTCTGCTTTCTATTGTATGCAACCATTCTATTTTTATTGTTTTTATTTTCATCAATAAGTCTTATATACTCTGCATCTGCAATTTTTAAAGCATCTTCAATTACTAAAAGTTCATCTTTAGTAAACATTTTATCACTCTCCACTAAATTATTTTTTATTTTTATTATATCAATTTCTTTAAATAACTTCGATATTTTTTAAACTCTGTTTTATCATAATATCTTAACTTATAAATTTTTAATACTACTTATTGACTTTTTTTAATTTTAGAATTATTCTGAAAATATAAAAGTAAGTAATTTATGTAATTGGAGGTTAATATTATGGAAAATTTAAAAGGTACTAAAACAGAGGCTAACTTAAAAATAGCTTTTGCTGGAGAATCAGAGGCTAGAAATAAATATACTTATTATGCTAGCAAAGCAAAGAAAGAAGGTTTTGAACAAATAGCAAATCTATTTCTTGAAACAGCAAATAATGAGAAAGAACATGCAAAAATATGGTTTAAGCTTTTACATGATGGTATGCCAGACACAGTAGAAAATTTAAAAGATGCTGCTGATGGTGAAAATTATGAATGGACTGATATGTATGCTAAGTTTGCTAAAGAAGCAAAAGAAGAAGGCTTTGACCATATAGCATATCTATTTGAAGAAGTAGGTAAAATTGAAAAAGAACATGAAGAAAGATATCGTAAATTATTAGCTAACATTGAGGGGGGATTAGTATTTTCTAAAGATGGAGATACTATTTGGCAATGTTCTAATTGTGGACACATACATGTTGGACAAAAAGCTCCTGAAGTATGCCCTGTATGTAATCACCCACAAGCATACTTCCAAGTTTTAGCTCAAAATTATTAAACTTTATTGTTAAATTAGAAAATTATATAACTTAGCAATTAATATAATTTTCTATAAAATAAAAAATTAATTACTTGCCATAAAAATGACACATACCTTTAATATAATAAACTCATAAAGTTAATATTATTTTTATCCCCATTTAAATTTTAATCATCCCCCCCTAAAAATGATTAAAATTGAAGCACTTGTTTCCCCAACAAGTGCTTTTTTATATTTCTTTAGTTTACTTAAAGCTAGCAGTGCAAAAAGCAAAATAATTATATTTTGGTAACCTATGTTACAGACTTTTTCTATTCCTCTGCTTAAAATAATAATCAAATAAAACAGTTTTAAGGAGATGTAATTATGGAAAATAAAATGTTTTGCTTTCAATGTCAAGAAACAGCAGGGTGTACTGGATGCACCAAGTTTGGTGTATGTGGAAAAAGCCCAGACTTAGCTAGAATGCAAGATTTATTAATATATGTAACTAAAGGGTTAAGTGAAATAACAACAAAATTAAGAGAAGAAGGACAATCTATTCCTTTTGAAATAAATAATTATATAACATTAAATTTATTTACAACAATAACAAATGCTAATTTTGATAATGATATTTTTTATACTAGAGTATTAGAAACTTTAAAAATTAAAGATCAACTTTTATCTAACTTGAAAAATAAAAATGAACTATCTAATGCTTCTATTTGGAGTGCTAAAACTAAAGAAGAACTTGATAAAAAGTCTTATACAGTAGGAGTACTTACAACGGAAAATGAAGATATAAGAAGCTTAAGAGAATTAATAACTTATGGATTAAAAGGCATGTCAGCATACTTAAAGCATGCAAATGAGCTTGGATATGACAATGAAAATATAAGTATCTTTATGCAAAAAGCTCTAGCTTCTACATTAAATGATTCTTTATCTATTGATAATTTAATATCACTAACTTTAGAGACTGGTAAAGTTGGTGTAGATGGAATGGCTTTATTAGATAAGGCTAATACTGAAAGCTATGGAAATCCTGAAATAACTAAAGTTAATATAGGTGTTGGAAAGAGACCTGGAATATTGGTTTCAGGACATGACTTAAAAGATTTAGAAGAGTTGTTAATTCAAAGTGAAGGTATGGGAATAGACATATACACTCACTCTGAAATGCTTCCTGCACATTATTACCCAAAATTAAAGAAATATTCTCATCTTGTAGGAAACTATGGTAATGCATGGTGGAAACAAAAAGAAGAATTTGAAAGCTTTAATGGACCAATATTAATGACAACAAATTGTATAGTTCCACCAAAGGATTCTTATAAAAATAGATTATTTACTACTGGAACTGCTGGATTTGTAGGATGCACTCATATAGAAAAAGATGAAAATGGTCATAAAGATTTCTCAGAAATAATTAAAATGGCTAAGAATTGTGAAGCACCTTTAGAAATAGAAAAAGGAGAAATTCTTGGAGGTTTTGCTCATGCACAAGTACTAGCTCTAGCTGATAAGATAGTTGAAGAGGTGAAAAATGGCTCCATCAAAAAGTTTGTAGTAATGGCAGGCTGTGATGGAAGAGCAAAATCAAGAAATTATTACACAGATTTTGCAAAGGCACTTCCTAAAGATACTGTTATACTAACAGCTGGATGTGCAAAATATAAATACAATAAATTAAATCTTGGTGATATAAATGGAATTCCAAGAGTTTTAGATGCAGGTCAATGTAATGATTCTTACTCTTTAGCATTAATAGCACTAAAACTTAAAGAAGTATTTGAATTAGAAGATATCAATGATCTTCCATTAGCCTTTAATATTGCTTGGTATGAACAAAAAGCTGTAATAGTATTATTATCACTACTATATTTAGGTGTTAAGAATATTCACTTAGGACCAACCCTTCCTGCATTTTTATCTCCTAATGTTTTAAAAGTTTTAGTAGATAACTTTAAAATAGCAGAAATAACTGATGTAGAAAATGATTTAAAAATTTTATTAAAATAAGCTTTTTCTAATTTCACATAAAAATAAGGAATATATTGTTTTATTCTTCCTTGAATAACTTTTCAATATATTCCTTTTAACTTAATTGAAATTTATATGATATCTAAAATTTCTTTAGGGCTTTTAATAATCTTCATTGGATTATAACTTTCTAATTCTTCAACTGTTCTAAAACCCCAAGCAACTCCTATTGTATCCATCTTTGCTGAAATTCCTGTTTTCATAAAATAATTTTCTCCAAATATTGCATTTACATTATCTAAAGTTCTTTCATGAGGCTTATTTGATAAAACTGCTATTTTTATATTTCTTTTCTTTAATTCTAAAAGCACATCTTTAATTCCATCATAAGCCTTAACACCATAAAGGCAATGCTCTTTAAAGTACTTTTGATAAAGAGTTAAAGATTCTTCATAATACTTTAATTCTTTATCTCCACAATGAATTAAAGAACGTTCTATAAGTTTTTTATATCCATCACCAATAAAAATTTTACACTCCTCATCATTAATAGAACCAAGATTATTTTCCTTTAATGTAAGATTAACACTATAAGTCATAGCTTTTATAGAATTTATTAAAGTTCCATCTAAGTCAAAAATACAACATTTATATGTTTTTTTACCAGTCATACTATATACTCCTTATGTAAAATATAAATTTTTAATTTTTTCTTATATAATACATCATTTATCAACAACTTTCTATCAGTATTCATAAACAATATCATGTTCTATCTATTTGCCATAATTTAAACGTATTCATAGATATTTATGATATAATTTAAATTGTAAGTAATTAATATATGAAAGGATTGATTTTATGAAAATAGGAACTGTAGGTACAGGTGCTATTGTAGAAGAATTTTTAAGTGCTGTAGGTGAAGTGGAAAATGTAAATTGTGTAGCTGTTTATTCAAGGAAACAAGAAACAGCTTCAAAGCTAGCACAAAAATTTAATATAGAAAAAACCTATACTGATTATGATGCTCTTCTTAAAGATGAAGAAATAGAATTTATATACATAGCTCTTCCTAATAGTCTTCATTATGAATACACATTAAAAGCATTAAATGCTAACAAAAATGTTATAAATGAAAAGCCATTTACCTCAACAATAGAAGAAGCAGAAACACTAATAAAAACTGCAAAGGAAAAACAACTTTTTCTTTTTGAAGCAATTACAACAATACATCTTCCTAATTATAAAAAGGTTAATGAAAACCTTAACAGGATAGGACAAATAAAATTAGTTCAATGTAACTACTCTCAATACTCTAGTAGATATGATAGATTCTTAAAAGGAGACTTTGCTAATGTTTTTACTACTAAATTCTCTGGTGGAGCCTTATATGATATAAACATTTATAATCTTCATTTTGTAGCTGGACTTTTTGGAAAACCAGAAGAAGTAAAGTATTTTGGTAATATTGCACCAAATGGAATAGATACCTCTGGAATTGCTATACTTAAATATCCAGACTTTATATGCGAATGTACAGGTGCTAAGGATGCTGAAAGTCCAAGCTTTGTTATTATTCAAGGAGATAATGGATACATAAAGGTTAATGGTCCAAGTAATAAATGTCCTTCAATTGAAATACAAACTAAAGAAGGCTTAAAAAATTATAATGAACAAAAATATTCAAATAGAATGGTTTATGAATTAATTGAATTTGAAAAAATCTTTAGAGAAAAGGACTTTGAAAGATATTATAAGCTATTAAATCACTCTTTAAATGTAATGCAAATTGCTGTTAAGGCTAGAAAAGATGCTGGAATAATTTTCGAGGCAGATAAATAGAGATTATTTCTAATTTGTGTTACCATAATATTTGAGGTGACTAATATGAAAAAAACTATTAAAGTTGTTGGAGCTATAATTGAAAATGAAAATAAAGAAATATTATGTGCCTTACGTTCAAAAAATATGTCTTTATCTAACTTTTGGGAATTTCCTGGAGGAAAAATAGAAAAAGGGGAAACAATTCAAGATGCAATAGTTAGAGAAATTCATGAAGAACTAGATTGCACTATAGAAACTTTAGACTTGTTTAATGATAATATTTATGAATATGATAAGATAATTGTAAACTTAATAACCGTTAAATGTAAGCTTATTGAAGGGCCTCCTAAGGCCAATGAACATGCAAAATTAATATGGCTTCCTATTGATTATCTTGAAAGCTTAAACTGGGCACCAGCAGACCGCCCTGCTGTAAAAAAATTATTATCTACTATATAAAAATATAAAATTTTATATAAAACTAAAAAATCTACTTTTTAGATTATGTATTTTTCATGATTTCAGAAATTATCTAATTTATAAAAAAGCGTGACAGTATTAAAGTATCACGCTTTCTTTTTATAAATAATTTTATGTAACAATATAATCTTAATTATTAAGAAATAATATAATCATAAATGTCACTTCTAATTGGGGTAAATAATTGATATTTTATTTCAACAGCTGTTTTTGTTGTATTCTTCATAATAAATTCTTTCGGTTCTCCAATAGCTTTAATTCTTCCTAAAAAGTAAAATTCTTTTGATATTTTATCATCTTTATTTTTTCTAATAAATAAGTACATACTTACATTATCTTTTTCTGCATTATAGATTTGTACTACATCATCAGATTTTTTAGTTCTTCCTGATTTAGAAATTGCAATTAACTGAGATTCTGATAATAATCTATCTTCATAATTAATGCTATCTTCAATAGATTCATGTTTGTCATAGTTAATAAATACAGGATATGTCTTTGTGTTTTTATCAAATTTATATCCTCCAATATTAAGAGCAACCTCTCCTTTCTCCCACTCTAAAAGCCTACATACATCTTCATAAGTATATTTTTGATATAATTGAAAAGAGGTGTTTTCATATCTATTACTATAATTTTTTTCATACCTATTAAGACCAAATTCTATTAACTCACTAACTATATTCTTAAACTCCTTATTTTTAAGAAGGTTATAAAATTCTTTAGATACAACATAATCATCATCTTTTTTCTCTATAAATATACATTTAGAATAAGTCTTTTTTCCTGTGCCTGTAAAAAATTCATTAGTCAAAATATTAATAACATTTTTTTCAGTGGTTGAGGTAAAATTAATATTGTAATTTTCTTTTAGTTTTTTACTTAACGTGGACATTAATTTAGTTTCATTATTAAGTATAAGTTTTAATATTATAAGTTCATGTACTCTTTTTCCAGAAGCTAACTTTTTTGAAATAAATTCAACAAATAATTTTTCAATATCATTAAGCTTTACAATATACTCTTTTTCATATTTTTCTAAGAATGCATAATATGAACCTAAATTTTTATTTTCAAAGATTCTTAAAGGATCAATAGAATTATACTTATCAAAATCCATTAATCTTGGAATTTTTCCTATCTTTTGTTTAAGTTGTTTATAACTATCTTTAATTATTTTAATATCATTAAAATTAGCACTATCAATAGATTGAAAAATCTTCTTCTTAGATATTTCATCAAAGTTAATTGTAGAACATCCTGGTATACTTCTAGAACCTTCTAATACATATTTTCTAATATTATCTTTGTTAAAAGTTCTATCTCCTGATAAAGCTATAGGTATTAAGAAGTTGTTATCATAATTTCCAACAAAATCAATAATTACAACATACTCTTTAAACTTACTCTTTCTAAGTCCCCTTCCTAATTGTTGAACAAAAATTATTGATGATTGAGTTGGTCTTAACATAACTATTTGATTTATAGCTGGAATATCTACTCCTTCATTAAAAATATCTACAGTAAAAATATAATCTAAACAATCATCTTGATTATCTTGTTCTAATCTTTTAATAGCATTTTCTCTAACTTCTTGAGAATCTTCTCCAGTTAAAGCAACTGTTTTATAACCACGACTATTAAAAATATTGGATAACTCTCTAGCTTCTTTTTTATTACTACAAAATATTAATCCTTTTACTCTATCACCACAATAGCCATAAAATTTAATTTTATCAATAATATGATTAACTCTTTCTTCTGCTACTAAAAATCTAAAATCTGAATTATCACCAAGTTCAATTCCATCTACTGTAATATCAGAAATACCAAAATAGTGAAATGGACATAATAAATCTTCTTCTAATGCTTGTTGAAGGCGTATTTCATAAGCAATGTTATAATCAAACATCTTAAATATGTCAAAATCATCATTTCTTTCAGGTGTTGCTGTCATCCCTAAAAAAAACTTAGGTTTAAAATAATTTATTACCTTTTGATAAGTATTTGCTCCTGCTTTATGCACTTCATCAATTACAATATAATCGAATTCATCTTTTTTAAAACTATGTAATACATCATCTTTAGATAAAGTTTGTATTGTACAAAATAATATATCTGAATTAGTATCTTTATAGTTTCCAGATAAAATTCCCATTGTTTTTGTCTCACCAAATACATCTTTATAGCTTTCTAGAGCTTGCTTTGCTATTTGTTCTCTATGTACTATAAATAATGCTTTTTTAGGATTGTAATTTCTAATTTCAAAGGCTGACAAATATGTTTTTCCTGTTCCTGTAGCTGAAATTAACAGTCCTTTATTCTCTCCATTTTCTCTTAATTTGTTTAAATTTTCAATTGCAGCTACTTGCATTCTATTAGGCCTAAGTTTATATTGTTTAATGCTTGGTACTTTCGTTTTTCTTGTATATTCTATTTGCTTTTTATGTATATATTCATATATCTCTAACCAATCTAGAGTTAACTCCTGTGCATCATTCCAAAGATTATTAAATTCTGAGATAATCTCTTCTGTTAATGCTCCCTCTTCAAGTGATGATATTTTTAAATTCCATTCCTTATTTTGTGTTAGTGCACTTTGTGTTAAATTAGAACTTCCTACAATAATCTTATAATTATCCTCATCTTTAAAAATATATCCCTTTGTATGAAAGTTTTCTTTAGTATACACTTTTACTTCAATATTAGGAAATGACAATAATTTTTTTAATGCTTTAGGGTCACTAAAATTAAGATAATCAGTAGTTAATATTTTTCCCTTAACACCCTTTTTATTTAATTCTTCTAAAGTTTGCAAAAGTGGTAATATACCACTGTAAGTTATAAATGCAACAGAAATAAAAAACTCCTTACATCTATTAAATTCATTTATTATCTCACTTAATACTTTATCACCTTTAGAATAATCATTAATAATTAGCTTTGGAGTTAATGCCAAGTTTGAATATATCCTACTATTAATTAATCCTTTTTCACTAGCTTTAAGTATCTCTTCACTAATTTTGTTGGAATTAATAATAGATTTAGGCTCTATATTATTTAATAAAATTTTATCCCTTAATATAGCCATTAAACCAATCCCCCTAAACTTAAAAAACTAAAGCTATTCTTGTCCCTTTATTTTTATACTATTCCCATTAACACTTATCTTATCAAAGCTATTTAAAAACTTAGAAAATTGATTATAGCCTTCTGCCTTAAAGCTGAAATTAGGATATTTTGCTTTTATTGCTTCAAGGATAAAGCCTATATTTTTTATTTTTTTCTTGTTATTTTCAACAACATCAATTATAAATTTTTCAATCTCTGCCCTATCTATTTTTCTTTCTTTTTCTTTTACATAATAGAGATTTCCTTCTTTTTCTAATATTAATCCATTAATATTTTCAATAAAGGATCAAATTCTGAGAATTTCTCATTAAGCTTCTTTCCTAGTGTTCCTAAATCTGTTCTCTTTCCTGCTTCATTGTCCCCATGAATTACTTTTACAATAAAATCTTTTATTAATGATATATCTGTAACATCATCTTCGTCCTCTTCATTTGAAGTATTCTTTTCAGAATCATTATTTTTTATTATATTTCCTACTTCCTTCTCATCATCTTGAAGCAATAAATCTAAGTATTTAAATTGGTCACAAGACTTTACGAATGCCTTAGGAGTTTTGCTTTCTCCCATTCCAATAACAAATTTTCCTTCTTCTCTTAACCTCATTGCAAGTCTTGTAAAATCACTATCACTTGTTACTAAGCAGAATATATCAATATCCTTTGTATATAATATATCCATAGCATCAATAATCATAATGGAATCTGTAGCATTTTTTCCAGTTGTATAGCTATATTGTTGTATTGGATTTATTGAATTTTCCAATAGCTTTTCCTTCCATCCAGTATTCTTTGACCAATCACCATATATTCTTTTGTAAGTTGGAACACCATATTCCTCTAATTCATCAAATATTATTTTTACATAATTATGAGATATATTATCTGAATCTATTAAAACAGCTATTCTTTTTTGCTCATGCATAACTCCACCACCTAAAATCTACTATTTACATTTATTATACCAGTTTTAATTAGTAAATCTATAAAAATACTTTCCTTAATATCCTTTTATTTAAGTCTTTCACCACATTTAGGACAAAAATCAAAGTTTTCATAAGTTAAGTAATTGCATTTAGGACATTGTTTATATCCTCTTAAATAACATTTTACAACATTCTAGATTTTCATCATATAATATTAATGAATTCTTTCAAAGGATATTTTATGGAAAATTCAATAGAAGATTCATTAAATGAATTTAGAGAATACATTAAAAATTTAGATATAAGTCTTGCTCAAACTGAACAATTAGGAATTATTTTTATAATCTTTGGCTATTTAGAATTTTTTACTGGTGCTGACATTGATATTTTAGAATCATTAGAGATTAATTACACAGGAAAATCTCCAGATGAAGTTACATTGTTAGGACAAGAAATTATTTTAATTGGTTATGTACTTTTATGGATTGTTTCTATAGAAAGAGTTAATGAAAAATCTTTAAGGAATTCAAAAAACAATAACTTCTACATATCTGCATATATTCAAGTTGCTGATTCTTATCTATTAAGTGTTATAGCTCATTCTATTAGACTGCAAGCTTTTTATAAAATAGCAAAAACTAATTCAAATAGTGAATTTATAGAGTAAAAAATGAGAAATTATCCCTTTTATATTGAACTTATCAAATTATCATAATTTATAAGAAAAAGGATTGCTAATAATGATTTTTTTCTTCTTTAAATTAGCAATCCTTTTTGTTTATAATTTATAAATATTCATGTTTTTTATAAAAAATATTTTTCACAAAGATTATAATTGTTCCTAAAACAGCAAGTATAAGTAATAAAATTATTTCTGTATTTCCTAATATACTTAAATATAGTAGCTTTTTAAATAGTAATGTTGCCATAAAAAAACCTATTGCTGTTGTACTTGATAAAAATATTCTCATTTTGTTAAATGGTCTACATACTCTTATAACTGCTAAAATGCTTGTAAAACCTATAAGGTAATACATAATTGTGTGTGCTTTATCATTTCCAATATTCAATAATGGAGCTGTAAAATATATGATTATTATATTGAGTATTATAACTAAAGAATATGGTAAGGCATTTCTTAATACGCTTTTTAAGAAAGGTTCTTTTATTCTCTTTCCATTTGGCTCGAAGGAAATAAAGAATGAAGTATAACCTTCAATTACAAGGTCTATTAATGTAATTTGTATTGGTATGAATGGAAATGCTGTACAGGTTATAATATTTAGTATTGATAATATTACTGAATATAAAGTCTTAATAAAGAATATTCTTGCTACATTAGTAATATTATTTACAACTCTTCTTCCTTCCATTAATACATCCTTTAAAACACTAAAATCTGAGTTTAAAAGAACTATTTGTGAAACTTGTTTTGCAACATCACTTGCTTCTGGAAGAGTTATGCTACAGTCTGCCTGCCTTAAAGCTATAACATCATTTACTCCATCTCCTGTCATTGCAACAGTATGACCTTTTTCTTGTAATGCCTTAACTAATAAACATTTTTGTTCTGGAGATACTCTTGCAAATATACTATATTTATCTACCAAGTTAGGGATTTCATCATTTGAAGATATAGAAGATAAATCAATATAAGATTTGTAATCTTCAAGTCCTGCTTGCTTTGCTATGCTAGAAACTGTTATTGGATTATCTCCTGAAATTACTTTTACATCTACTCCCTCATCTTTAAAAAAGCCTAACATTTCTTTTGCGTTTTTTCTTAATGGGTCTGATAATTCTATTGTTGCAACAACTTGAAGCTCTGGTAATGTTAAGTTTTTTATGTGTTCCTTAGAAAAACCTAAAAGTAAAATTCTTTTTCCATCTCTTTGAAGATTAATTTTTTCTTTAGGCATTATAAAATTACTCTTTTCCATTAATTTTTCAGGTGCTCCAACAATTATTGAACCTATATCTTTAAATGTTATTGAACTCCATTTTCTTTCTGATGAAAAATTTACTTTATCTAAAACTTCAAAGCTATCTTTTCCTTTAAAATGATTTTTTAATGCTTCAAAAGTGGCATTATTATCTCCCATTTCATTAACAAAAGCACTTAATGCAACTTCAACAGATATTGGCATTATATTATTGTTAAATACTTCAACATTTGAAACTTTCATTTTCCCCTCTGTTATAGTTCCTGTTTTATCTAAACATAAGGTATCTACATGTGCTAGGGTTTCTACGCTATATAAATCTTGAACTAATACCTTTTTCTTGGCAAGCTTCATTACTCCTGTTGCAAGAGAAATACTAATTAATAAAACTAGCCCCTTAGGGAGCATTCCTAATAATGCTGCTGAAGTTGATATAACAGACTGCTTTAATAAATCTCCTCTAAAAAAATAAGCTTGAATAAATAGTAATATTCCAACAGGAATTATTATAAAACTTGTTGCTTTTGTTACTTTTCTCATAGAGTCTAAAAGTTCTGATTTTAGCTTTTTATGTTTTTTAGATTTTAATGCTATTTGAGCTGCAAAATTGTCTTTTCCTACGTTTTGAACCTTAGCATAACATTTTCCACTTACTACATAACTTCCAGAAAATAATTTATCTCCTGGATTTTTAACTATAGTATCTGATTCTCCTGTAAGTAAGGATTCATTAACTTCTATTTTTCCATCAATAACAATAGAATCTGATGGTATTTGATTTCCCATGCTAAGTACTGTAATATCATCTAAAACTATTTCATCAATATTTATTTTTTTTAAAGCTCCATCTCTTATTACTTCTGCTTTGGATATAGTTAAAACTGATAATTTTTCTACCATATTCTTAGCATGAATTTCTTGAACTATTCCAATACAAATATTAACTATAATAACTAGCATAAAAGCTAAATTAGAATAAGCGCCAACTGCCATTAGAGCTAAGGCTATAAGAAAATTGAACAAATTAAATAATGTAAATACATTTTCTGAAATTATTTGCCAGTTAGTTTTGGTATTTTTATCTTCAATAATATTAATTTGCCCTTTTTCTTTTCTTTCAAGAACCTCCTCTTGTGTCAATCCATTAATTTTTTCTTGAATCTTCATAAATTAAAAATACTCCACCTCATAATTATAATTTTTCCCACATTTTTGTTTATTATACCTTGTATTTGTAAAATCTATGTTAATTTTTTGTAAAGATACCATAAATTTTTAATATTATTGTGATATTTTTCAAGAAAAGGAAATTAAACTTAAACAAAAAAATATAAACACAATATACAGTAATATTTTATTTCCAAAATTACTTTATATTGTGTTTATACAATAACACTTATTTAAACTCATTTAACGATTTTAATCTAGTCATTAGTAAATACTCAAGCTGAGTTATATTTATAATTGTTTCAGTTAAATTTTCATTTAATTTAAGCATTTCATCTACAGTATTAGCTAAACTTATACCCTTTCTTAATTTTTCACTTTCTAAATCTAATATATATGCTAAAGATTTTTCAACTGATAGAATAGAATGTGTCATTTCTTCATTATCCAATTCATTAGAAATACAAGGAATAGAAGAATTATCATCATTATCAGATAATGAAATCAAATATTTTTTATTAGACTTATTTTCCTTTGCAATTAGTGTTATAATTTCACTTTTATTATCCTTTTCTTTTTTAATGTGAATAATAGAAAATGGTGTACATGTAGATGGGATTTTGTAGCAGTCAGTTTCTTTACCATTCATTAAAATAGAAATATATGTTTCCTTGTTTTGAGAATATAAAATATATGTGCTATTACAAAAACAATAGGATGAGTAGTATATTTTCAAAGAATTTTTTTCATAAATTTTTTCCTTACAATTCCCATCTTTATCAAATTTAAATATATATTTTGGGGTTGTTATGATAAATAAATTATCATTTTCACAATAAGACATATCACAAATTTCAAATGGTGAATCAACTGGATACTTCAAAGAAATACAAGATATTTTTCTAAAATGCTCATTTAATTTATAAATTTTATAGTCAGAATCTATTAATGCCCAATAACAATTTTCACATTCATCATAGCAAAGTTTATTTATCTTTATTGGAGGTTTATATAAAGTAAATTTAAAATTATTATTAATTTTATAAATAATATTGGTTTCTCTATTTAATAAAATAATATCTCCTTTTGCATAAGTTCCATCATCAAAATTGAAAAAACTATCATTAAAAAAAGTTTTTTTATTTATAACTTTAAGTACATTCACAAATAATACCCTCCATATTCCTTGTAGTAGAATAAAAAGGAGGTGAAAAACCTCTAAAATGGACCCTATATAGTAGACACGAAATAAAAGCGTGTATATCTATATAGAGTCTTTTTTTGTATAATAACTTTATGAGGTGATTTAACTAATGAGTAAGAAGAAATTTTCAAATGAAGAAATTAATAAGTTGTCTACAAATAAATATGTAAAAAAAGTTAGTGCTAAATCAATTACATATACTAATGAATTTAAAATTCATTTTATCGCAGAATACAATAATGGAAAAACTCCAAGAATAATTTTCAAAGAAGCTGGTTTTGATATTGAGTTAATTGGATTAAAACGTATTGAGTGTGCAGCAGATAGATGGAAAAGAACTTATAAAGAAAATGGTGTTCTAGGCTTAGATGATACTCGTCGTAATAATAGTGGTCGTCCGCGTGAGCGTGAATTCACAAAGGATGATATTATAGCAAAACAAAGTGCTGAAATTGAATATTTGAAAGCTGAAATTGAACTGTTAAAAAAATTAGAGCTGCAAGAAAGGCAGGTGAGGAAAGGTAAATTAATTGCAGCTGAAGCATTTAAATTAATAGAAAACTTGTCTAATACCCTTGAAATTCATCCTAGTATTAAACATTTATGTGATATAGCTCAAGTTTCACGTTCCGGGTATTATAGATATTTAAAAACAAAAACATTAAGAAGGGCTAAGGAAGATAATGATCTTATAATTAAAGATAATGTATTAAAAGCATTTAACTTTAAAGGATATAAGAAAGGTTCTCGTTCAATCAAAATGATTTTAGAAAACAGTTTTGGTATTACATATAATAGAAAGAGAATTCAAAGAATTATGAGAAAATTCAATATAGTTTGTCCTATAAGAAAAGCTAATCCTTATAAAAGAATGGCTAAAGCAACAAAAGAACATAGAGTTCTTCCGAATCTTCTTAATAGAAATTTCAAACAAGGAGTACCTGGGAAAGTACTTCTTACAGATATTACGTACTTGCCATATGGTGTAAACCAGATGGCCTATTTGTCGACCATCAAAGATGCCTCAACTAATGAAATATTATCTTATAATGTATCAAGTAGTTTAGAGTTAGACATAGTTATAACTACTATAAATAACTTAATGGCTAATAAAGATTTTAAACTATCTAAAGATGCATTTATTCATTCAGATCAAGGAGCTCATTACACTAGTCCTAAATATCAAAAATTATTAAAAGATAATAATCTTGGACAATCTATGTCAAGACGAGGTAACTGTTGGGATAATGCCCCTCAAGAATCTTTTTTCGGCCATCTGAAAGATGAAGTTAACTATAAAAATTGTACTTCATTGAAAGAAGTTGAGAATGCTATTGATGATTATATTGACTATTATAATAATCATCGTTGTCAATGGAATTTAAAAAAGCTGACTCCTGTAAAATACAGAAATCAGCTTTTAGTAGCTTAACCCTCTTTTTTAAATTGTCCTTGACAAAGGGTCCATTTTATAAATAAAGATAACCCTTTTTAACAGTTTATTTTCTTAACATTATAGCTTAAAAACATATTGATTTATAGCCTGAATTACTCCATTTTCTCTATTACTTTTGGCAATAAAATTACCATATTGCTTCATATCTTCATTTGCATTTTCCATAACAAAACTATAATATGCTTTTTGAAGCATCTCAATATCATTATAAAAATCTCCAAACACCATAGTTTCTTCAAAAGATATATTTTCATCCTTTTGAATTTGTTCTAAAGCATATCCCTTATTTACGCCTTTGTTATTTATGTCTACCCATAGTTTTCCAGAAACCACCACTTTTAATTCTTCTCCAAATAATTCATTTAAAATAGGATAAGAATTTTCTGCTGAAATATCTAAATCACATATAGTAACTTTAAAAATATCATCTTCAATGTTGTTTAAATCATTAACAATATATTTTTTTATATAATATTTGTCTATTTCTTCAAGAAATCTATCTTCACAACATGTATGATATGCCCCTTTAATGCCACATAAAATTAATGTTATGTTAGGAATTTTTTCACAGACTTTTATTATCTTTTTAATTTGTTTTTTATCAATTACACTTACTTTTGGTTTCTTATTTTCTTTTGCTATATAAGCTCCATTATCACATATATAATACAATTCATCACTTATTGGTTTAAAATTTTCATATAATGTATAATATGGACGTCCACTAGCCACAACAAACTTAACTCTATGTTTTTTTAACTTATAAAATACATCAAAAAAACCTTTTGGTAAATTTCCTTTTTCATCTAGTAATGTTCCATCCATATCAGTAGCTATTAATTTAATCATTTTTTCACCTGCTTCTTAAATATTTTTTACAAATTTAATTCATATATTTATTCGAGTAGATTATAGAATAAAACAATAAGAAATTCAATAATAATTAATAAAAATCAATACAAAGTGATAATTTAATGTTATAATAAGTTCAAAGAACAAATTGAGAGGTGAAAATTTTTGTTTTTAGAAGAAAGATACGAAAAAATTATAGAATTACTAGAAAAGAAAGGTCGTGTTACAGTAAAAGAGCTTTCACAAAGTTTTAACGTAACAGAAGACTGCATTAGAAAAGATTTACGTGAACTTGAGAATAGAGGTAACTTAAAAAGAGTGTATGGTGGAGCTATGATTCAAAGAAATCATAGTGATATTAAGCCTTTAGATGAAAGAAAGAATATAAACATTGATACAAAAAGAAGTGCTGCTTTAAGAGCTGTTGATTTGATTGAAGAGGGAGATATCATTTTTTTAGATGTTTCTACCACCAACTTAGAAATGGCAAAAATATTAAACAAAACGGATATTAAAATAACTGTTGTAAGTAATATGCTTGAGATTATCTTAGAATTAAGAAAAAATCCTACTATTAGAACTATTTCTATTGGTGGAGAATTTAATAAAGAAGTAGGTGCTATAGTTGGTGCTGCTGCTAATAGATATATAAGCGAATTTACCTTTGATAAGGCTTTTATTGGGGTATGTGGGGTTAATATGGATACTGGAAATATAAGCACCTTGGATTTAGAAGATGGAAACACTAAAAAAACCATAATTAAATGCTCTAATAAAAGCTATATTGTTATGGAAAATGAGAAATTTAATTATGATGAGTTTTTTAAGTTTGCTTCTATTACAGATATAAGTAGTATAATCACAGAACAAGGCATAATTAATAAATAGAATTTTCAAGCACAATATATAGTAATAATACATTGAAAATTGCTTTATATTGTGTTTGATTATATTCATAAACTATTATTTTTTAAATTTATATATAAACTATTTTTTACACTTTCTCTTGTAATTTTATTTTTTCAAATATAAAAGGAACTACATCATCCTTTTTGATATGTAATACATATGCAAATTCTTCATGGAGTATATTTATAGCTTCCTTTAAAATCCTTTCATCTACTGTATATAACCTTTTTTTCATCTTTCTTAATTTTTCCTGATGCAAATATAATGTTTTTATTAATCTTATAAGTTCTTTTCTGTCTCCACTATATAAAATTTTAGTATATTCTTCTTTTCTTTCATTAAAATTATCAATCCATATTTCTTTTTCATTAGGCATATTACTAATTAATTCATAAATCTCTTGTACAGATAATACTTTCTTAATTTTCGATGTTAACTTTTCATTTTGTGTTGGAACATAAATTGTAGAATGTATATCATTGATTGGTTTTAATACATAATATTCATTTACTTTATTATCCATTTCTTTATTTGTAATATCTATAACCTTACAAACTCCTTGACTTCCATACAAAACCATATCATTTTTATTATACATAACTATTCTTCTCTCCCTTCAAAAAAAATAACGTGTTATTCACACAACTGGACTTACGTTCCATAGTAAACAACACGTTGATTATATTTAAATTATATCATTTTCTAAAAAAAAATGTCAGTACAAATTATTTATTTCTTTTTATTTCATCGATATATGCCACTGCTGATAATGCTGCTATATTTCCTTCTCCTGCTGCTTTTATATATTGATATGGAGTTCCTACTATATCTCCTGCTGCAAAGCATCCTTTTAAATTAGTCTGCATTTTTCTATCCACCTCAACATGGCTTCCATCAAGCTTTAAACCTGGTACTAATTGTTTTGGTGATACACTATCTCTTAAAATAAATACACCATCAGTATCTATTTCAGAATTTTTTAGAATAAGCTTATTCACTTTTTTATCTCCAATTATCTCAAGTGGAGTATCTTTTATAATTTCTATTGATGAATCCACTTCAACCTCTTCATTATACATAGGAATATAATAAACCTTAGAGGCTATATTAGCTATAAAATTAACATCTGATTCTTCATGTTTGTTATAAGATATTATAGTAACAATCTTTTCTTTATATAATGGAGCATCACAGGTTGCACAATATCCTACTCCACGACCTAAAAACTCCTCTTCTCCTTTAAATGGTTTTCCAAAATTAACTCCTGTTGCTAATATTACTGTTGTTGCTTCATAAATTTTTTCATTTACCATAAGTGAAAAATAATCACCCATAGAATATATATTATTTACCTTTTCTTCTGTGATATTTATATCCATAGCTTCTATGTGTTTTTGAAATTCTTCTTTAATTTCTTTTCCACTTCTATTATAAAAACCTAAATAATTATTAATTTTTTGTGCTTTTTCAATCTTATTACTAAGGTTTTTACTTCCAAAGATTATAAAACTCTTATTTCTTATTCTTGCATTTAATGCAGCAGATAAACCTGCAGGTCCACTTCCTACTATTGCTATATCATATCTTTCATTCATTTTTCCACCTCATATTATATTTTCTAAAGTCAATTGTTTTTAGGAAGAAATACAGTTATTCTAGTTCCTATTCCTTTTCTACTTAATACTCCAAAATATCCTCTATGCTTATCTATTATCCATTTAGCAATAGAAAGGCCAAGTCCTGTTCCTCCTGTCTTTCTATCCCTTGCAGTATCAGCCCTAAAGAAACGTTCAAATATATGTGATATATCCTTCTCATCCATCCCTATGCCACTATCTTGAACATAAAAATAAGGTTCTCCCTTTTCATTTATTCCTGTTTTGAATTTTATTACTTCATTCTTATCTGTATACTTAGCTGCATTTTCAATAAGGATTCTTGCTGTTTGCTTAAGAAGTCCCTCATCTGCATAAACTTTTATATCATCTGACTTCTCATATTCATATATATGATTATCATCTATCATTTTTGATTCTTCAAATACTTCATTTATCATATCATTAAGTAAAAATTCCTTGCAATTAAGCTGGGTTTTGCCATTAATTCCTCTAGCTAAAAATAAAAGCTGCTCTACTAAATTTTTCATATTTTCAGATTCACTTTTTATTGCTATGATTGACTCATCTAATATTTTTTCATCTTTTTTACCCCATCTATCAAGCATATTAGCATATCCCTGAATTACTGAAATAGGAGTTCTAAGCTCATGTGAAGCATCAGAAACAAATCTTGCTTGTTGCCTATAAGCTTCTCTCATTCTATCTAAAAGATTATTTATAGATTGTTCTAATCCCTGAAGTTCACTATCTCCTGTATGAATCTTTTCATCTGATGTTGTAGGGCTAATTTTAGATATTGCCTCTTCAAGATTTTGAACCTTATCTTCATCAAATGTCATATTACTTAATCTACTTGCAGTCTCTGCTATTTCATCAAGGGGCTTTAAAATTTTTCTAATCTTTGATGTTCCAAATATCATTTCCTTTAGAATAAAAATTCCTTGTAAAGTTAATCCACATATACTTATTTTCTTCACAGCTAACAAAAAGTCACTTGCATCTCTTATCAAAGTTTTTCCATCAGCCCAAATTGCAGTATAGGTAGCACTTTCTATTGGAAAAAAATTAACTACTCTTTCTATCTCAAGAACAAACTGTCCATAATAATTGACCTCACCATCAATACACCAATATAAAATAATAATTGCTATTAAAAATATATCAAATAAAAGAAACTTAGAAAACATTTTGCTTACAGATAAAGAATTAAGCTTTATAGCAATAGATGTTACTTTTTTATTTTGCTTTGATTTACTCATCCTTTATAACATACCCTACTCCACGCACAGTGGAGATTATTTTTGTTTTAAATTTATCATCTATTTTTGTTCTTAAATATCTTACATAAACATCTATTACATTAGTCTCTCCTATATAATCATAGCCACATACCTTTTCCATTAATACATCTCTTGTAAGCACTATATTTTTATTTTCTAATAAAACTTGAAGAAGATTAAATTCTCTATGAGTAAGCTCTATTGTATTTCCATCATAGATTACTTTATGCTTTGCCTTATCTAAAGATAATAACCCACAATTAAGAATATCTGAATTTTGCTTCTTTTCTATAATAGTCTTTCTTTTTAAAGCTGTTCTTATTCTTGCAAGAAGCTCCTCTATTGCAAATGGCTTTGTTATATAATCATCTGCTCCTGCATCAAGCCCAGATACTTTGTCCATAACAGCATCCCTAGCTGTTAACATTATTACAGGTATATCCGAAGTTTTACGTAATCTTCTAAGAACCTCAAGACCATTAATCTGTGGAAGCATTATATCAAGAAGAATTAAATCAACATCTCCTTTTTCAGCTATTTCAAGACCATCTCTTCCATTATCAGCTTTTATTACTTCATAACCTTCATGAACTAACTCCAGCTCTGTAAATCTTGCAATTTTTTCTTCATCTTCAACAATTAAAATCCTAACCATTTCCCTTATCCCTCTTAAAATCATTTTTTATTTTTATAACATATTTAGAAATACTCTTTAAATACTTATTAATCTCACTATTTTCCATATTATATCCCTCTAATGAAAACTCCATTTCAAAGAATAAACCTACTATTAATAGAAGTATAATTGTGGAAAAAGTAAATAAAATCAATAATACTATTACTGTTATTGGAAGCTTTAATACTACTTTATTATTCTTTTTTATTACAAATAATATTGTATTTCCTTTATCTATAATTCTGCATATTGTTTCAAAAAAACTTTCAGAAAATTTTTCTTTTTTCTTTTCCTTACTTTCTATTATTTGATTAAAATTTTCTTTAGGAGTTTCTTCATATTCATTAGTAAAATATGTACTTACAGAAGGCTTTTCTATTTTTCCACTTCTCTCTAAATACACAATAGCATCAAGTATATCCCAATTTACTTGCTCTAATGCAACTTTAGCCTCTTCATAGCTTATATTAGCTTTACTTTTCAATTTTTCTACCATTTCAATTTTTTCCATAAATCTCCTCCATTCTTATACATATTTCCTTAGGAAATTTATATTATCTAATTTAAATTATATCATTATATAAAAATAACCTAAATACCAAATTAGAGGTCCTGAATCTCACAATTCAAAACCTCTAATCCAATTAATCCTATCAAAATTCTGCATATAAATTAATCTTTTATGCTTAAAAATTAGCAATTTCTATATTCTCTATTGAAATCATTTTTTATATCTTCTGCAGAAGATGATGCTTTTCCTAAAATATCATTTACTGTATTACATTTTATATCTGGACCAGTTAAAGAATATTTATATCCTAAAAATAATCCAACTACAAGTAATACAACAACAGGTGAAAATGCAATTATAAGTAATAATGTAGATATTGTTAAAGATATTTTTATTGGCTTTTCTCCTTCCTTATTTATTTCAAAATAATTTTCATTTCCTTTTTTAATAAGATTTTTTACAAATCTGCAAACTTTTCCAAACATTGCACCTACTCCTCCTTGTTTTTTCTCTTTCTTGTCTTCTGAACTTTCTTTTGCTAACACTATAGATTTATTTTCTTGAGATGTTTTCACTTTTCCTTGCCTTTCTAAATAAACCATTGCATCAAGAAGGTCCCAATTTGTACTTTCTAATGCTTGTTGTGCTTCTTCATAACCCACATTAGCTTTACTCATTAATTTTTCTACCATTTCAATTCTTTCCATATAAATCACTCTCCATATCTTTACTATGGCTATATAATAATCCTGGAAAATTAATCTAAAATATAAGAAAGATTAAAATTAGATTAAAAAAACTATGAATTTTCTTTTTCACAGTTTATTCATAAGCTTATATTATTTTCTTAATAATATTGCATAATACTTATAATCATCTTCAATATATTGAATAATAGCTTCTTCAACTATTTTCTCATTTTTTATAACCTCAATAGTCATAATTCCTTTATTACCATCTTCATCATAAGAAGGAGACCAATAAATTTTATGAGAATCATTAAATGTACAGTTTTTTCCTTGATTATATACTTTTGAGTCTCCCTCTTTACTTCCATCCCAATAAAGTATATCGCCCTTATCAACACTAATATTTATTTCTGCTCCTTCATAGCTTATTTCAAAAGGCATTCCTGGAACACTACTCATTAATGGTGAATATGATTCTATTAAAACTTTTGTATTTAATTTCATTTCAACATAACTATTATCATTTTCTAAATTAAAATTTTCTTCTGCATATGCCTTAATAATTAATCCTTCATTATTAAAAGGCAAATTAATTATTTTTACTCCTAAAGCAAATAATAAACACATACTAATTGCAATAATAAACTTTTTATTTTTCATTATAAAAGACTGTTTTTTATTTAAGGTTGATGATTTAGCAATGTTAATAGCATTTTTATAAATCTCTTCTTTATTAATTATATTTTTTTCAATAGCCTTTTTTAAAAATTCTTTTTCCTTCATACTCAATCACCACTCCCTTTATATAATCTTCTTATATCTTTTAATGTTCTATAAAGCTTACTTTTAACAGTTGATTCTTTTATGGAAAGCTGCTTTGAAATCTCAGATATTGTCATTTCAAAATAATAATAAAGATAAAAAATCCTTTGAATATCTATTGGTTTTCTTTTTATATAATTTGATATTTCTTCAACTAAAGTATTATTTATAATATCATCTTCAATAGAATAATCTTCTATTTTTAAATCAAAAAATGTTATCTTGTCATCTTTATTGTTTAATGAAAATATAGGTATAAAATTTTTTATTTTTTCTATAAACTTATAGTGCTTAAATATTTTTGTTTTTGCTATTTTTATCACAAATGCATCATAATTTTTAATATAATCAATACCTTTTTTATTTATTGTTAAGTATACTTCAGCATATATTTCTTGAAGAATATCCGAAACATCTTCTATATTGCTACATCTTTTTAAAACATATAACAATAACTTTTTATATGTTTTATCATAAATATTATTAAAAAAATTAATATTTCTATTATCCATAAACTCACCACCTTTATTATATAAGTGTGTTAAAAATTTAAAAAAGTTTCAATAACTCTAACAAGATTTTATTAATTTTGATATTTATTTTAATAAATTATTGATTATATTTTTGTCTTATGCTATTCTTTTTAGAAATTTGTGTTAAAAATGGAGTTATTTTATATGAATAAAACAAATTTTAAAAATCATATTTCTTCTTATGATGGTTTACGTGCTCTTGCTTTATTAGGAGTTGTATTTTATCATTTAATGCCAAATGCTGTTCCTGGGGGATTTCTTGGTATTGTTATATTTTTTGTAATGACAGGATATCTAACTATGAGAAAAACAATATCATTTAGTGATAAAAAAAGGAAAACTTCACCTATTACTCAACTATTAAAACGATTTAAAAAGTTACTTCCACCTTTAGTATTTATGGTAATAATTATAGTAATAATTATGGCTGCTTTTTATCCTCAATTTTTGAAATCTCTAAGATTGCAGGCAATAGGAAGTATTTTAGGTTTTAATAATATAGCACAAATTGTAACTGGTGAATCTTACTTTGAAAGCTTTGGATTTTTAAAACCAATTACTCATATTTGGGCATTATCACTAGAAATGCAATTTTATTTAGCATTTTATTTATTAATTTATCCACTTTTTAAAAATAAAAAGTCTGGCTCTTGGAGTCTTTTATTTTTGATTTTATCAATATATTCTATCATTTCTATGTTTTTTATATATACACCTGAAAATGATCCTTCTCGTGCTTATTATGGTTTTGATACAAGGCTTGTATCATTTCTTTTTGGTATGATTGCTGCTATATTAACTAAGACAATAAAATTTAAACTTAATGTAATTATTAAAAATATTATTTCATTAATTCTTTTAATTATGATTATTCTTCCAATGTTTTACTGGCAGTCTAATTCTTTTACATTTTATTTTGGATTTACAATTTATTCTTTTATTACAGCTTTATTTTTATCACTATTACATACTAATAATACATTAATATACAAGATTTTATCTTGTAAGCCATTTAAATACTTATCTTCTCGTAGTTATTCTATTTATTTATGGCACTATCCAATACTTAAAATTTTAGAAAAAAAATTAGCTCATTATAATATTTCATTTGTTAGTTTTTCTGTTATATTTATTATTCTTACATTTATAATATCAGATATTTCTTATAACCTTACAGAAAGACTTTTTCAAGAGAGGTGGCGAAGTGAAGTTTTCATTCCAGCTATTATATCTATGATGTTAGCTATTACAATATTTCCATATGATAATCTTACAAATGGAAATGAAAAATTAGGTGAACTAAATAAATTCAAGGAAGAATTGGCAAATAAAGAAAAGGAAATTCAAGATAAGCTTAATGCTCAAAAGTTAGAACAAGCTAAAAATGAAGAAACAGAAACTGCAGCAGTAACTCCAAATGAAACAATAACTCCAAGCGAGACACTAACTACTAAACCTCAAGAAGAAAACCTTGCTTCAAATGTAGTGGATGACCCAAAATTAATGGAAGTCTTAGATAGTATAAATAGAATTAATGACATGATTGGTAATGAAAGTATTATTAATACTGATGATTATATTAAATATAGAAATTTAAAGTTCTGTCTTATTGGAGAGATTCTTTAAGTACAATATCTATAAATTCCTTATATGATTATATGCCTGCTGCAACAATAGATGCAGAGGGGTGTAGGCAACTTACTCAATCTGTGGATATATTTAATTCATTAAAATCACAAAATCTTGTTGGTGATGCTGTTGTTTTGGCACTAGGAACAAATGCTAGTAATGGGATTGATATTAATGCACTTGAACAAATTTATAATTCTGCTGATGGTAAGCCAATATTATTAGTAAACATAATACTTCCTTTTCTAGAACAAGAAGCAGAAAGAAATAACTCAATCATGAACTTTATAAATACTCATGAAAATACATATTTAGTGGACTGGCATAGTCACATGAAAACTAGACCTGAATTCTTTA